>JAUWOI010000457.1 GCA_030612185.1 Anaerolineae bacterium | reverse complement strand
CGGGGGGTGGCCGGGCGCGGCGGCGAGGGCGGAGGGGGGTGCATTGGTGTCTGCGCGGATGCAGGTGTGCTCCCAGGCGCTTGAGAGGCCTGCGTATCTTCGGACGGCTTCACTCCGGGTTCAGGCTCTCGATCGGCTTCTGGGGTGGAAGCAACTGCCTCCGCTGCGTCGCTCAGATGGATGGCCCCTTCCGGCTTATGGTAAACCAATCTCCTTCGCGGCTTTATGTGTGCTTCAATGTGGGCAAATCGTGCTAGTAATGGAAAGACGAAGGCACATCTGAAACCCCCTGGGCCGCGAAACTCGCCTTCTTGCACATCCTTGGCCTCAATCTCCCCCCGGTAACAAAGTGCCCGGTAAACGCCTTTGATCAACTCCCAACGGACCTTGGCTATACTCTTCTTGGTAACAACGGTCAGGCCTTCCTCATCAGCGCCCGTGATGCGATTGGGTTTGGCCTGCACCAAGGTGTATATTGTCTTGCCCACAAGCGATGCTCGGATGATCCCCTGTATTTGCCGGAACTCGGCCTCGATGTCGGATTGAGGTTGTCTCTCACTGGGCTTGTCGGCGGAGGCGGGTTCGGAGGCATCTGGCTGCAGCGGTTGCGGAGACTGCTCGAACAACGGACCTGGCGACACCAGGTCGGCGGCCACCAGTTGGCCGATGCGGGTGCGCTCCAGTCTGGTGGCAGGTGGCTCCTCGGACGGAGGCCGGTACGTCAGACGGATGGGCCTGGTCTGGTAGGTGACGTCGGGGAGGACAGCAAGGATGGCCGCCACGTAGGCCGAATTGAAGCGGAGATACCGCTCTTGTATGTCCGCGCGTGAGATTCCTCCCTCACGTACCAGATGTTCCCACGCAGCCTCGATTTTTTTACGTTGAATACTCCAAGTCTCGCCGCTGTCTTTCAATTGGACTTGCAGAGCGTTGTCGCTCACCTTCAGCACACGGAAAGGGTGTTTCCGGTCCAGCGTGTGGAGTCTTCGCCCTTCCAGGTCAGCAAACTGGACCCAGCACTCTGAGACCGGCTCCGCTGGGCAGCGTGGTGCGATTCCCATGGAGCGCACCCGGCTCCCAAACTCCGGCCGGAACTGGTAGCGCCCACTGCCTACCGGCTTAAACGCCAACCGTCGCCACGCTTCCCAGGCGATGGTGGCCTTGCTGGTCATCCGACCCTCTTCGCTGGGGTGAATGGCATCGAAAAGTCGGTCAGCCGTCACAAACAGGGCCTCCCGCCCTCCAGCCTCCCACCACTCGACGGCCTGCTGGTACATCAGGCCAAAGATGCTGTTGCCCACCTCCTCGGCCTGGCGGAACAGGGCCTCCCGGTCTTCAAAGCGCACGTCGGCCACGTAGACATCGTCGGCCACGTCGTAGCGCCGGGGCTCCTCGTGTTCCTCGTACTCGATCCGCCCCTCCTCGTCCAGCCACATACGCCAGACGCGGATGGGGTCCGTCCTGTCCGTCTCGCGTGTGGCAATGTCGTACTCCCGCTCGTTGCGGGCAGAAAGCCGCAGCCGGGCACCGGGGTAGATACGGTGGCAGCGGAAGGTCTCGTACATCTCCGGGAACACCCAGATCCGCCCCTCGTCCCGGTCCACAAAGGCCCGCAACGATGTGGATTCGTCGCCAAAGTGGTGATGGAAGACCACCTCCTGCCGGCCAGACGCGAGAGGAGGGAACAGCCGCCGTACCTTCTTGCTCAGAGGCAGCCAGCCCCCGTAGTAGTGACGGGCTCGGAGGGTGAACACGGCGTGGACAGGCCGGTCCAGCCGCCAGGTCTCCACGTCTTCCTGCACCGGTTCTTCAACCCCGGGGAGTTCCTCGTCCTCACCGACAGCCTCCCGGCGCTGCTCCTGCTCGATCTGCGCTTCGGTAGCCGCATCAATGCCATCGGGCAAGGGCACCTCCTTGGTAGACATCCGGGGCGCATCCAACGTCTGGCGGGTGGTGAAGGCTTCCCAGGCTTGCGCCGACGTCCAGCGGTCTCCCAGGCTGACCACGTCCTTGAGCCCGTCCAGGGCCCGCCTGAGAGCGAAGGCGCGCAGGGCATAGGCGTTGCTGCCGTCGTCTTCCAGTCCCCAGACAATGCTGACCAGTTCCTCGATGGTTAAAGAGACAGATTCCTCACTCAACAGTTCCTTGGGGAGCACAACCAGGACCTTCTGCAGACTGGCCTGGCTCACGGAAGGGAGCATCTCGGCCAGGCACCAGATGTTGCCCTGGAGAGTCTGGCAGGGGACGAAGCGGGAATCGGCGACCAATGCTGCCCGAGCCGCCCGACGGAGCGCTGCACCCTGCGTGCGCATGGCTTCCTCTACCCGCGCCTCCGTCACCGGCTGGCGATCCTCCGCCGGGGCTTCCGGGACCTCGGCGGCCATAAGGCGCTCCGTGCCGTCGGGGAGAAGCAACGCCAGCACGGCGAAGGGGCCCTGTACGGGATTGCCCCCCTTCTGCACCGACTCCACGGTGGCGCGTTGATCGCCGAACAGGACCGTTTCACCAGCCGGGGATCGAGCGCCAGGCGCGTAATGGCGCACTCCCGCTGCAGCCTCGAGCCAGGCACAAGCGGCGGCGCGGGCCAATACGTTGATGTGGACAGGCTGCCCCGCTTCGCGGATGACCTGTGATATGATCTCCAGGTTCACGTCATTCTCGGTCATTTCTCCCTGCCTGGGCATCCCCACCGTCCCTCCTGGCCAAGCCTCGGGCTCCATGCAAGCGCCGAGGCTTTTTGTGCGTGGATTGTAGCATAATAGGGCAGGCAAAGCAAATCGTTAACGAGCGCCGCTAGATGGAGGTGCTGAAACTTATCGCCAACGCGAGATTCTTCGCTCCCTTCGGTCGCTCAGAATGACGCGCTCCACTCGGTCGCTCAGAATGACGATGCATGGGTAGTTACGCCACACCCAAATTGCGTGACCCCCAGTCATGACCTCTGGCACTGGTCTATGTGACCCCCAACGTGGTATAATCTTGGACACTAGCGACCCATACACCCTCGCGCAGGTTTGGACCAGTTGTAACCTGCGGGAGTGTAGGAGGAACAGAATGACCAGTGAAGAAGAGTATCCATCCACCCGTCTAGCCGCGAAGATGCAGGCAAACACACTGCACACACTGAGGCGGGCGATTTTTATGATCTCGCTGCCCTTTGGTATCCTCAGTTTTGTACTCCCTATCTATGGCAGAGAGATCGGCGCCGACGCAGTCCAAATCGGGCTCTTTTTCTCCGCCTTTTCCCTGATGACGGTGTTGCTGCGTCCCATCGTCGGCGCGGGGTTGGACCGTTACGGGCGTCGCCCTTTCTTTCTCGTCGGGCTGGCTGGCTACGGTGCGACCATGTTCGCTTTTGCCTTCTCCAACCAGGTGTGGGTTATTCTCGTCGCCCGCACGTTTCAGGGAATCGCATCCGCATTCCTGTGGCTCGCTGCCCGCGCCATCACCGCCGACGTGGCCGGGGCCGACGAACGGGGGCGCGCCTTCGGGGGCGTGGACCAGTCCAGCATGCAGGGAGCGCTGCTCGGCACCTTTGTCGGTTTCGGCGTGCTGATATCGCTGGGCATTGGAAACGGTTGGAGTCTCCTATTTATTGGTTACGGGGTTGTGAGCCTGGTAGCAGCGCTGCTGGCCTGGCGACGTTTGCCGGAGACCAACCCGGTGATCGTGCAGACAACCCGCCACACGGCGCGTCGTCCCATCGTCTGGTCTCGACCTTGGATCCTGCTGCTATTGGTGACAGCCATCACCGGCGCGTCGTGGGCGATGGTCTCTCCCATCTTGATGATCTTTCTGCAGGAAAATCTGGCGGTGGGGATGACAGACCTGGCGACGGCCTACCTGCCAGCCGCACTCGTCTGGGCGCTTCTGCCGACTCGGTTAGGTAAACTGGCGGACCGGTTTGGGCGGAAACCCCTGATGGTGGTGGGGATGGCGG
>JAUWOI010000216.1 GCA_030612185.1 Anaerolineae bacterium | reverse complement strand
CCTCGGCGTAGTCCCCCTGGGCCTGGGCCAGCGTCCCCAACTGGTGGAGGACGACGGCCTGCTCCCGCTGCGCGCCCAGTTGCTCGAATGTCTCGGCGGCCTGCTGGTAGAGGCGGCGGGCCTCGGCGTAGTCCCCCTGGGCCTGGGCCAGCATCCCCAGTTGGTGGAGCAGCGCCGCTACCCCTCGCTCCTCTTCCAGTTCTCGCTTGAACTCTAATCCCTCCTGGTAGGCCCGCCGGGCCGCCTTGTACTCCCCCAGGTCCTGGCGCAGGCTTCCCATCTTCCACAGGATGTCCGCCTGGGCGTCCCGCTCCCGCGGCCCCTCCCCCAGTTCCCGGTAGTCGGCCAGCAGTTGCTCAAGCAGCGCCAACCGCTCCCGTTTGGCCGCCGCGTCCAGGCTGGAGGTCACCAGGCCCGGCTCGTAAGCCACCTGCCGCAGCGCGCTCTCGGCCATCTCCGCCTCCGGCACGAACTCGAAGACGCCGCTGCGCCAGGCCCAGAAGTCGGGGGCCTCCCGCGCCAGGCGGGTGAGGGCATAATCGGGCAGCCAAAGTAGCAGCGGGCAGCCCAGTTCCCGGTACCGCTCCCGTCCCAGGTTCAGGTGGGTCAAAAGCGGCGGGTGGGGGTCGGCGGAACGGAGGGAGGTCTCCAGCCCGTGCACGCTGAGGGCGAACGGAGAGTGATTAGCGTAGGGAGCCCGAGGTTCCGCCACTGCAACGGCGGGCTGGGGCTGCACAGAGAGCCACCCTGCGACGGGCTCAGGAGGTCGCTCTTCGACAGGCCTGGAGTCTCGCCCGGCTGGTTCCAGGTGGGCCTTCAGGTGGCTCAGCAGGTCGTCCACCGGCCCGTCCAGGCCCATCTCTACCAGGCCCATGCCCAGCGGTTCCAGCATTGCCCGGAGATGCTCCGCCAGAGCCTCCCGCTGGAGGGGGAGGTTGCACTTGGCCAGTAGGAGCACGAAACGGCCCGGAGCGGCCATTCCGATGGCCCGGGCCAGCGCGGAGAGGGTCTCCAGGTTCTGCCGGGCGGCCGGCGTTTCAGGCCAGGCCCATCGCTTCTCGCTCACGCTCACGCTTCAACGCCTCCTGGAATTTGGGCAGGCAGCGTACCGCCGGGTGGACGTCGTGCCAGGGGGGTGGGCCGTTGAGGTACTCCAGCACGCTCAGGTTGTAGAGCATCAACTGGTGGTCGGCGTCGTTCTCCACCTGGTGGCGCAGGTGGACGCGGGCCAGTTTGGGGTAGTGATTTTCCGGGATCAGACGGCTGTACTCCTCCACCAGTTCAGCCTCCGCTCGCTCGGCCACCTTCTGGTCAATCGGCCGGGGCCAGCGGTCGCGAGGGGCGCGGATGCAGGCGTAGGTCACCAGCCGCATCAGGTCGCGGGGGTGCCCGCCACAGGCATGGCAGAGGCAATCCACCGCCTCGCCGGTGAAGAGGGTTTCCAGGTCTATCCGGCGAGCCAGCATCTCCCGCAGACGGGCCAGCCCCTCGGTGTGATCGCCTCCTTCCCGCCGTACTACGTTGATCATCGGCACGACCGCGCATTGGGGGAAGACGGCCTTCAGTTGGGTGGCTGTCGGCGAGTAGACCATTGAGATGGGGACGGTATAAACGACGTGGCACTTGAGCGCCCGCAACTGCACTCCGTGGTCAATGTAGAGTGCCTCGTGGGAGGTGCGCCCCACATCCAGTTCACGCAGCGTGATCCGGTCCAGGTTATCAATCAGGAGCACCAGTCCTCGGCGATTCTGGCGGCGTAACTGGATGGTGGCCCGATGGATCAGCATGTTGACGTTCTCGATGAGCAGTGAGATCTGCGGATCAAGTTTGCGGCGGATCTCCTCCCGGATATCGTGTCCGGTTTTGATCTGCCCGGTGACGCGGGCTAGCAGGCGGGCCAGGAGGGGGACACCCACAGGCAGCCCCACTCCCAGCTCGACCTCGGCCGCCAGTTCTCGTTCCACCTGCCGCCAGCCTTCCTCGGTGTAGAGCACCTCGGCAAACCAGCGCTGGATGCTCTTCAGGAGTTTGGCGTCCAGTTTAATGTTGTGTTCTTCGCGCAGTTCGTCTTCGATGCGCCGGGCGATGGCCAGGAGTAGGTCGCTGTAGAAGATGTCGTTGACGTCCAGATCCTCGTCCGCCTCGAAGTAGATGATGGTGTAGCCGGCCTCCTCCAGCCGGGTCTTGAGGCGCAGGAGTTCCGTGGACTTGCCGCAGCCCCGGTGGCCGGTGAGGAGTTGGGCGGTGTCCGAGTCGGACCAGGTGACGGTGTCGAACATCTGCTGCACGACGTCCCGGTTGCCCCGGACGTCGGTGCAGTCCACGTAGCGTGGATCGCCGCTGGGTAGCGGCACGGCAGGGTCGGCCGCGTTGTAGGCGTCACGGAGGGTACGGGCTGGTTCGGGCATTAGATGGCTCCTTTCACCTCTTGCGGGCCTATTATACCGCATCCTGCAAGTGGACACCAATCTGGACAATGATGTCGCCCCGGCCAGCGTGCACCGGGCCGGTCACGTCGCCGATGTGGGTGGCGTGATGTTTGGGCATTGGTCGTTGCTCTGAGGTTGGTTGGGTTCGCCCCGCGATCCAGATTACCTGAATTGCTGGAGGTAAACCACGGAGTTGCGCAATTCCTTGGCCGTGAGGCTGTCCAACAGCCGCAACATCCGGCGCAGTAACTCGCCAAATTGCCGTCTACCCAGTTGTTCGGAGAGGATGATTCCGGCGTGCTCCTGACTCTCTGCGTACCATACAGCGGCCAAAGCCGCGAAGTCCGCTACGTCGAACGTAAGCAAGGCCATGCCGTGTTCTGCGGCATAGACTAACTGCTCCCAATCGGAACGCCCACGCATTCCAGCCATGTTGGCGCTCTGAGCGATGTAGCCACGCTGACGCAGCGCACGGGCAAGATTGGGTGTGACGTGCTCATCTGTGTAGATGCTGGCAAACAATCTCGCGGTGGTTGAGGGCATGTCTCTTACGCAGAGGTGGGAAAGCGCAAGAAACCGCGTTCGTCAATGCTCAGCCTGTGCCGCGCTGTGACTGTCTCAATGCGGTTCTCAGCGATGTCATGTTCGATCTCGTCCTGGTGATCCAGATAGTAACTGATCGCGTCGTAGATGCTGGCTGGGGGAAGATGAGAGTATTCCTGTTCAATCTCGTCAACCGTGTACCCGGCTTTGAATAGTCGCGCGATGTGCCATACGGCGACTCGGCTGCCTCGGACGATAGGCCTACCGCCGCATACACCAG
This sequence comes from Anaerolineae bacterium, assembly GCA_030612185.1. Next base: position 3,986 of record JAUWOI010000216.1, on the reverse strand, counting down.
GCACGCGCACGATGTAAGGATGTCCTGTCCGTGTCCCCGTCGTTTCCACAATAGGGCTTGCTATGGCTGTATCCATTGCACCCGCTCCCGAGTTCTCGGTTCTCGAAACTATGCCTATTCTACACCAGCCAGGGGGATTTGGCAATCACGAGCACGCGGGGAAGCGCTATACGCGCCGCCGAAACTGGCTCTCGTACAGTTCACAGTACAGCCCCCGCGCGGCCAGCAGTTCCTCGTGCGTGCCCCGCTCGACGATGCGACCCTGGTCAACTACGAACACCTGGTCGGCGTTGCGGATGGTGCTCAGGCGGTGGGCGATGACAAAGCTTGTCCTGAGCTTCGTCGAAGGAGAGGTGCGCCCCTGGAGCAGTTCGTCCAGGGCGCGCTGGATCAGCAGTTCGGTGCGCGTGTCCACGCTGGAGGTGGCTTCGTCGAGGATCAGGATGCGCGGGTCGGCCAGCACCGCGCGGGCGATGGCGACCAGTTGCCGCTGCCCCTGGCTCAGGTTGTGTCCCCGCTCGCCCAGTTGGGTCTGGTAGCCCTCCGGCAACCGCGTGACGAACTGGTCGGCGTTGGCCAGCCGGGCCGCCGCGATCACCTCTTCGTCGTCCGCCTCCAGCCGCCCATAGCGGATGTTCTCCATCACCGTGCCGGAGAAGAGGAAGGTGTCCTGCAGGACGATCCCCATCTGTCGCCGCAGGCTCTCTTGGGTCACCTGCCGCACGTCGTGGCCGTCAATGCGCACCGCGCCCTGGTCCGCGTCGTATAAGCGGGCCAGGAGGTTGACGATGGTCGTCTTCCCTGCGCCCGTCGGCCCGACCAGCGCCACGGTCTGCCCCGGCAGTGCTTCCAGGTTGATATCCTGCAGCACCAGTTCACTTTCCTTGTAGGCGAAGTGGACGTGGTCAAACAGCACACGTCCCTCGATGGGGGGCAGTTTTATACCATCCGGTGCGTTGACGATCTCTGGCTCCGTATCCAGCAACTCGAATATACGCTCGGCGCCGGCCAATGCCGACTGGAGTTGAGTATAGAGATTGGCGATGCCCCGGATAGGCTCGTAGAAGCGGCGCACGTAGATCAGAAAGGAGACGATAACCCCGACGGTGACCAGCGGCGGGTCGAAGGCCAGTACCAGGTAGCCGCCGTAGCCAGCCACGATAGCCAGCGCGATGGTGCTGAGCACATCGAGGGTGGGGGAGAAGGCGGAGAGGATGGATTGGGCCTCGACATTGGCGTCCCGGTTGGCGGCGTTGACCGTCTCAAATTCGGCCACGTTTTCATCTTCGCGGGCGAAGGCCTGCACCTCGCGCACGGCGGCGATGTTCTCCTGCAGTTCGGCGCTCACCTCGCCGATGGTCTGGCGGGTACGACGGAAGGCGGCTCGCGCTCTCCGGGAGAAGACGGTCGTGGTCAGGAGCATCACCGGCAGAACACAAAAACTGGCCAACGCCAGCCGCCAGTTGAGTGCGAGCATGAAGAAGATGATGCCGACCAGCGAAAGGCCCATGCTCGCCAGTCGCACAACCCCACCGCTGAAGACCTGGTTGATGACCTGGGTGTCGTTGACCAGGCGGGACATCAGGTCGCCGGCCTCGTGTTGGTCGAAGAACTTGAGCGAGAGAATCTGAATATGCTCGAAGATCTGCGTGCGCATGTGGAGCAGCACCCGCTGCCCGGCCAGCGTCATGAGGTAGAACTGCGCGGCGGTGGCGGCCCAGTTCAGCAGGTAGGTGCCGAGCAGGAGCAGCATGGTCACAGTCAGACCGGTGGCCTGGCTGACGTCCTGCGGTCCTTCGACGAGGCTCAGGGTAGGCAGGAGCCACTCCAGCCAGGCCGGGCGGGGCTGTTCGTCCACTGGGGGCGCGATGAATTGATCCACCGCGACGCCGGTCAGGTAAGGGGCTGCCAGTTGCAGCAGCGTGCTGACGATGACCAGCACGGTCACCGCCGCCAGCAGGCCCCAGAACGGGCGGAAATATCCCAGCAGGCGACGCAGTGCCTGGCCTACTTCTACGGGTTTGGCGGTCTCTTGGGTAAGACCGCGCATATGTCTACCGCCGAACATCATAGCGAGGTCTCCTCCAGGCCACGTCCCAACTGCGAGTAATAGATTTCCGCATAGATGGGGCTTTCGCGCAACAACTCCTCGTGCGTGCCCCTCGCCACGATCTCGCCTCGCTCCAGCACCAGTATCTGATCCGCGTTGAGCACCGTGGCGATACGCTGGGCGATGACGAAACTGGTGCGGCCCTCCATCAGCCGCTCCAGCGCCTGCTGGATGCGATATTCTGTTTCGTAGTCCACACTGGATGTCGCGTCATCCAGGATGAGGATACGCGGATCGAGCAGCAACGCCCGGGCAATGGCGATGCGCTGCTTCTGCCCGCCGGAAAGCGTGACCCCCCGCTCGCCCACCGCTGTTTCGTACTGCTCTGGGAAACTCATGATGAAGTCGTCCGCTTCGGCGGCTTTGGCGGTGGCGATGATCTCCTCCAGCGGGGCTTCGGGCCGGCCAAAGGCGATGTTCTCGCGGATCGTGCCGGAGAAAAGCGTCGTCTCCTGAAGCACGATGCCGATCTGCTGGCGCAACGAGTCCAGCGTCACGTCGCGCACGTTGTGGCCGTCAACGGTCACCTGTCCCTCGGTCACGTCGTAGAAGCGCGGGATGAGGTTGATGATCGTGGACTTGCCGGAGCCGGTCGCGCCGAGCAGTGCCACTGTCTGGCCTGGCTCGGCCACGAAACTGACGTCCTTGAGCACCGGTTCGCCCCCACTGAAGTAGCGGAAGTTGACCTGCTCGAAAGTCACCTGCCCCTGGAGGGGAGGGAGTTCGACCGCGTCCGGCTTCTCGGCCACCTCGGACTGGACGTCGAGGATCTCGAAGACGCGCTCGGCCGAGGCCCCCGCCTGCGAGATCATCGCCATGATCATCCCCAGCATCAACATGGGGAAAAAGGCCATCATCATGTAGTTGGCGAAGGCGACTAGCCGGCCCACGCTGAGATGCCCGGCAATGGCTTGATAGCCACCGAGCCAGTAGACGGACAAAAGCGACAGATTGGCGATGAGAAAGATGAGGGGAATTGCCATCGCCATCAGCCGCCCGGCGACGATGTTCAGATCGAACAAGTTCTGGTTAGCATAGGCATAACGCTGAGCCTCGTAAGGCTCGCGGGCGAAGGCCTTGACGACCCGCACGCCGGCCAGGTTCTCCTGCAACACCGTGTTGAGATCGGCCAGCCGCTGCTGAATCTGCATGAACAGTGGCCGAGCCTTGCTGGCGAAGAGAGCGAAGATGCCGAAGGTGAGCGGTACCAGCACGAGCATGATGAGCGCCAGTTGCCAGTCGGTGGCGAACAAAAGTGCTATGCTGCCGACCATCATCAGGATGGCGCTGAGGAGATGGATGAAGCCCATGCCGACGAACATGTGCACCATCTCGACGTCGGACGTGGCGCGGGTGAGGAGTTGGCCGGTCTGGGCGCGGTCGTGGTAACTGAACGAGAGGGACTGTATCTTGGCGTAGAGTTGATTGCGCAGGTCGTAGGCCACGCCCTGGGCGGTGCGGGCAGAGAGCATTCCCTGCAGGAAAGAGAAGACGGACCCGGCGATGGCCAGGCCTACCATCCCTACTGCTGCCCACAAGACGACGTCCATCCGCCCGGCAGCGATGCCGTTATCAATGATCGTCTGGGTCAGGCGCGGGATGACCAGGCGGGCACCACTGGCGACGATCAGGCTCAGGAAGGTGCTGGTGGCCAAAAGCCGATAACGTTTGAGGTAGCCCAGCGCGCGCCAGAGATACTTCACGAAGATTGCCTCCATTTGGGGCCGGCGATGCCGTCTAGCAATAGATTCACCATCGTGTCGAGGGTTTCCGGCAGAGGGGTGGGGCGGGAGCCGTGGTGGTACACTATCACTTGCTGGAAGAACAGAGCGCGGAGCATACCACCCACATAGGTGGGATCCAGGTCGGCGCTGAT
>JAUWOI010000353.1 GCA_030612185.1 Anaerolineae bacterium | reverse complement strand
ATAAACTGGTCGGGGAGGGATTGGAAGAAGGTGCTATCGCCGCCCTGACCAAGCCGTTGGACATCAACTGCTTGCTCTGCTTCTTCTCCTCGCTGCGCAAGGAGCGCTCCATCGCCATCGTGGATGACGACCCGCAGTTCTGCAAGACGCTGGGGGACATATTGCGGGTGAGGTTTCGCAGTGATCCAGGCCAGCGACTCACACGGCGTGGTGGAGAGGCTCGGAGCGGATGGGCAGGTGGTGCTCCTGGACATGAGGTTGAACAACATCAGTGGTCTGGGGATTCTCAGGGAGATCAGGGAGCGGCATCCTCACCTGCCGGTGGTGCTGGTGACCGGCTACCGGGAGGAGATGGCATCAGCGATAGAGGCTGCGCTGAAGATCGGTGCTTACACCTGCCTCCACAAACCCCTGGAGATAGAGCATCTTTTGCAGCTATTGGCCGAGATCCGCCGTCAAGAGCTGAGCAGGGTTCTGGGTATGTAGGGAGTAGGAAGTAAGGAGTAGGAAGTAAATAATGAGGTAGCCCTACTCCCTACCCCCCAAAGAAAACACGGTGTGCTATGGATACAAAGTACAATATCCTCATCATAGACGATGATCCCAGTCTCAGGAAAACTCTCTCCGACATCCTCCTAGCCATTCTCGATTGCAAAGATGGACGGAACAGGGTATAATTTGACTAGCAGGCATCAAAGGAGTGTCCGACGAGCCCTAACAAGCGCAGGAAAACTGTCAATAGACGCGAGTTCCTGAAGGGGACAGCAACGCTGGGTACTACTGCCCTAATCCAGCGGCTCTTAGGAGGCGCAGCCCCGCTAGTACAGGCCGCTGGTGCGAAAAAAACGCCCGCACCGCCAGTTGTATCCGGCAGAGTGGTCGCTACTAACGACCTCGACCACCACGTTTACCTCCCCATCATCTCCAGCCAGCAGCCTCTGGCCCACGGCCCTTCGAAACTCGGTCTGCACACGCAACGTCCCAATAACGCGGTTGGGTTCGTGCAGGGTGTGCACGACGCTGGCGCACACGTGGCGCTGGTGAAGGCACTCGACGATTTCGGGTACCTGCGACAGGTGAAGCAAGTCTCGCCCGAGACAGTCACCGTCGCGCGCTGGAATGGTAGGCCAGCAGTGGATGCCAACGGCGACCCAGCGGAGAAGGCTGCTGATATGCTGTACGGCAGCGAAGGCCACATGGAGCACTGGAAGTACGAGAAAGATGTCGTGGACTATTGGGAAGTGCTGAATGAGAACGACCCGCCCGGCATAGAAGGGCACGTCTGGCTGGCGCAGTTCTTCATCGCGGCCATGGACATTGCTGAGGCCAATGGCTATAAATTGGCGCTCTTTTCCTACAGCGTCGGCGTACCCCAGTGGCACGAATGGGAGGCTATCGTGGAGACAGGAGTCTTTGCGCGGGCCAAAGAAGGAGGCCACGTTCTGGCACTGCACGAGTATGGCTGGCCGACGACAGATTTACGCTGGGGAGAGCCTACGGAGGACCAGCCTGCCTACGAGGATCGGGGGGTCCTGACCGGGCGCTATCGCTACCTCTACCGCGATTTCCTCATCCCGCGCGACGAGGTCGTCCCGCTGGCGATCACCGAAAGTGGGTTTGACCCGTCAATAATACCAACTGGTTGGGACGACTGGAAGCCGCGGTACGTAGAGAACATGATCTGGTACGACACCAAGTTGCGCGAGGATGATTACGTCATCGGCGCGACGCTGTTCACCATTGGCCCCATTGGCATATGGTCGGACTGGGATTACGAGGAACTGCTGTGGCCCAATAATCCCTACGGTTCCAATTTCCTCGATTACATCGTTTCGCTCAAGGATGAGTGAAGCATAAAACGACCCTACCGAAAAACCTGGTTTTTCAATCCCCTTGTATCAGATTGAGCAGCCAGCCCCGGTCATCCTCCGACCAGACAGTCATGCCATGCCGCCGCAGGAGCGCCGCCGTCACACCCTGACCCACCCTCAACCGTCCGCTGTGCGTGCCGTCGTAGATGCGGGAGACGCCACAGGAGGGACTGCGCTGCGTGAGGAGAGCCATGGTGATGCTACACCTTCGCGCCGCCGTCAGCGCACGCTCCGCCCCGCGCAGATAGGCCCCGGTCACGTCCTCCCCCTCGCCCGTCACCACCCGCGCCCGCCCATCGAGCACGTCGCCTCCGTCGCCGTCCACGATCTCGGCCGGCGGGCGGGGTACCGGCAGTCCCCCCGCCACCTCCGGGCAGACCGGCACGACGCGCCCCCGCGTCGCCAGCGCGATCAATTCGCCTTGGGGATGCGACCGTCCGTCGTAGGTAGTGGTGATGCCGAGCAGACACGCACTCACCAGGTAGATGGGCTCATCACTCACGCCCATCTCAGGTCGGTCGTGGGGAAATTCCATAAAGATTCACACAGCCGCAGGGAACCATCTCTGTCAATTAGCGCAAAAACGCGCCGGATGCCTGTGCGCGACGCTTCGCCAACGCCTTGTACAGCACACTCAGCAGGAAAGCGGTCCCGGACACGAGGATGATCGTCGCCCCAGAGGTCAGGTTCAGCACATAGGAAAGCCACAGGCCCGTCGTCGTGAAGACGATGCCCAGGATAACGGAGAGCACCATCATTTTCTTGAGACTGGACGTGAACTGCTCGCTGATGGCAGCGGGCATCGTCAGCAGCGCGATGACCATAATCAGCCCCACGACGCGCATCAGCATCACCACAGTCAGGGCAACCAGGCAAAGTAAAGTGATGTAGATTGCACCGACCGGCACATTCTCGACAGTGGCGAAAGTCTCGTCATAGGATATGGCCAACAGTTCCTTGTAGAAGACAACGACCAGCGCAATGATGACACCGTCGAGAATCACCATTATGACGAGGTCGCTGCGCGGCACAGTCAGGATGCTGCCGAACAAGTAACTCATCAAGTCAACGGCGTACCCCCTCGTCAAATCCACAAACACGATGCCTATCGCCATGCCGATGGCCCACATCACGCCAATGACCGTGTCGGCGCGCTGCCTGGTTTTGCGCTGCACCACACCCATGCCCAGCGCCGCCGCCAGGCTGAACAGGATAGCGCCCCACACCGGGTTGATCCCCAGGAAGTAGCCCAGCCCGATACCCCCGTAGGCGGCGTGCGCGATGCCACCACTGATGAAGACGAGGCGATTGATGACAATGTAGACACCGATGATGCCACAGGCGAAACTCACCAGCACCCCGGCCATCAGCGCGTGGCGCATAAAGTCAAACTGCAGGGCTTCGATCATGCCTCGGCCTCCTTATCGGCATGGCGCGCAAACACACGATGCGGTACACCGTGGGCGATCAGATCAATCGGGCAGTGATAAGCCCCTTCCAACATGTCCGGCGTGATCTCCCTGGATTCGTGATAGAACAGACGCCGGTTGAGGCAGCCAACTGTCTTTACATACGAGGAAATCGTACTCATATCGTGTGAAATGAGGAGAATGGTGATATGTTCATTGAGTCTCTGCAACAGTTCGTAGATACTGGTCGTGACCCGGCTATCTACACTGGACGTGGGCTCATCCAGGAACAGGATTTTGGGCTCCGTCGCCAACGCCCGCGCAATGTAGACCCGCTGTCGCTGGCCCGTGGATAATTCACCAATAGGCCGGTCTTTCAAGTCCAGCATCTCCACCTGTTGCAAGACCCGCGTGACGGCGCGCCGGTCCTCTGGCGTGTAGCGACGCAGTAACCCCCGTCGCCCCAGGCGGCCCATCAGCGTCACGTCCCACACGTTGACCGGGAAGTCGCGGTCAACATCCACCTGCTGGGGCACGTAGCCGATGAAGCGCCTGCCCTGCGTGACGCTCTGACCGAGGATGCGCACGCGACCTCGGGCGGGTTGGATCAGCCCCAGCATCACCTTGAGCAACGTCGTCTTGCCGCCTCCGTTGGGGCCGATGATGCCGACAAAGTCTTGCTGCTTGACGGACAGGTTGATGCCTTCCAGGACTACCTCGCCATTATAGCCGGCCCACACATCTTCCAGGTGAATGACTTCGCACCGTGTAGACAACGTACCAACTCCCTCGAACCCCTTGCGAAGGTTTGCAACAACCTTCGCAAGGATGTTCTCTCTCTTCTACTGCTCGGCCAGCACCTCGGCAAAGGCATCCGCCACGCGATGGAGATTGTCCAACCAGTCTGGCGCAAGCGGGCTGATGAGCAGCACTTCACCGCCGATCTCCTCGGCGATAGCCTCCGCGCTCTCTGTGCTGAACTCGGGCTGCGCGAACACCACTTTGATGTTGTTCTCCTGCGCCGTCTGGATCAGGCCTGCCATCTCCGCCGCGCTGGGATTGCTGCCCTCAATCTGCACCGGGATCATCTCCAGGCCATAGTCGCGGGCAAAGTAGGACCACGCCGGGTGGAAGACCAAAAACTTGCGGCTCTCCAGGTGCGACAGCGTCTCCTGGATGTCGGCATCCAGTTCGTCCAAGTCGGCCAGGAACGCATCCAGATTTGCCTTGTAGTCGGCCCCGTGGCCTGGGTCCAGTTCGACCAGGCCATCGTAGATCGTCTGCGCCTGCACTTCGACCAGCCGTGGCGAAAGCCAGATATGTGGGTCCTTGCCGCCGATGCGCTCGATCCCCTCGGACTCGTCTATGATGAGCATATCCTGGTTGGCCGAGGCGATGCGCTGCATCCACGCCTCTTCGAACGGCACGCGGATGCGCACGTAGGCGTCGGCCTCACTCAACGCCTGCAATTGATCTGGCTTGGGCTCATAGGTCGCCGGGCTGAAGCCTGGCGGCACCATCACCATCACGTCCACGTGCTCCCCGCCGATGCGCTCGACGAAGTACTGCTGTGGCACGATGCTGACCACGAAGTTGAGCACACCTGCAGATTCGGCGGGCGCTTGCGTCGCCGCGCCGCCACACCCGACCAGGGCCAAGATGGTCAGGATGCAGAGCATCAAGACTAGAGTTTTAAGACGGACCTTCACTGTTTTTCTCCTTTGATGAGATTTGTGTCTGTCTTGCCCGTCTGCTGCCATAGCGTAACGGTTGCGCAACCAGGAGCGAGATGTTTCCTGGGGCGCGAAAACTGAACTTTGACAACTGAAACAAGACAAACTCTCACTGTGCTGGTATGATACTAATCACAAACCAACTAGCACAGGAGAGTTCACAATGATT
>JAUWOI010000330.1 GCA_030612185.1 Anaerolineae bacterium | reverse complement strand
CGCCTCCAGAACCCCTGTCAGCGAGAGATACGGTGTCACGTCCAGGTCCTGGCAGCAGGTCGTGCCCGCCCGGATCATCTCCAGTGCCCCCAGTACCGACCACAGGTAGGCCAGGCGCTGGTTGCCTGCATGCTGCTCCTGCAGGATGACGTCCACCATTGGGAAAATCACTGCGTTGCACCAGGGGACAAGACGTAGCCCTGCCCCTGCGCCTTTGAGGAAATTCTGGTAGAGATGAGTGTGAGCATTGACCAGGCCGGGGATGACAGCACAACCCTGGGCATCTATCGTCTCGGCATCAGGCGGAACAGGGAGGTCGGCGCCAATAGCCACGATGCGATTCCCCTGAACGAGCAGGTCCACATCGCGCCCGATGCGCCGGGCATCACGGAGGAGATAAGTCGCTCGTCGAACGAGTAAAGCCACGCCGCCCTCCCATCTGCATGGGGACAAATGGTACTGACATCTGCTCACGTTGTACTACACTACACACCCTAGATTTCTTGGATTTCTTATTAATCTCTGCAATAAACCGGAGGTGTAGTTCAGAACTTCGGGCGAGTTGTACCCCGCTCCCGTGGAATCGCCAGACCCCACACGCCCATCCACAGTACCTGGCGATTCAGCGGGAGAAGAGCAGTATCCTTGTCAGGCCTTTACTTTTGAACCAGTATAACACACGGCAGGCGATTTGTCAAGCATTAGTTAATATCGTGAAGTTATAGTTGACAACCGGTCGCGACTTGTGGTATAATTCTCATAGAGCAAACTACCCCTGCACTCTAAGAAGATCCTGGCACAGTGACACAGGAGGCGCTACACATGCAATTGGGGCATCGCATAAAGAAGCGACGGCAGGAATTGAACCTGAGTTTGCGCGAATTGGCAGAGCAGGTTGGTCTCACCGCCAGTTTCCTGAGTCAGGTGGAGCGCGATCTGACCAGTCCCTCTATCAAATCGCTGCGGAAGATCAGCGCGGCGTTGGATGCACCCATTTTCCACTTCTTGGCCGAGCACGATGCCAAGAGCCCAGTCGTGCGCCGTAACGAACGACTGAAGTTGACGTTGCCGGACTCTAACCTGGCCTACGAGTTACTGACACCCGATTTAGATCGCAAGATGGAAGCCCTCATGGCCCAATTGGAGCCAGGGGATGACAATATTGCAATGTCATTGCGCCAATACACCGAAGAGTTTATCTATGTATTGCAGGGTCAACTCGAGATACAGTTAGGCGAAGAGGTCTACACACTTGACCCCGGCGACAGCGTCTACTTTGAAGGCCCCCTGCTTCGTCGTCTTGCTGCCAAAGGAGATGAACCCCTGCGCTTCATCTCCGTAATTACGCCTTTCGTCTTCTGATGAGGTGATCAATGGGAACTATTGCCTGGATTGACCTCTCCACCAGCACTGCCCGTCTCCAGACCCCGGATGCTGATCTAACAGCCCGCTTCATAGGCGGGCGGGGGCTGGGGGCCGCGCTCCTCTCCCGCCACCTGGCCGACCCTGCCGACCCACTCGTACCCGACACCCCTCTCATCTTTGCCGTCGGGCCGCTGACCGGCACTCCGTGGCCTGCCGGAGCCCGCTACCACGTCACCTTCCACTCCCCCCTCACGTCCATCTATGGCTACGCCAACGCTGGCGGCTTCTTTGGGGCAGCCCTGCGCCGCGCCGGGTACGACGCACTCGTCGTCACTGGCCGCGCCGAACAGCCCATCTATCTGGAAGTGACACCGGCTGGTGTCGTCATCCGGTCCGCCGACCACCTCTGGGGACTGGGCACCCGGGCCACCCACGATGCCCTGGCGACCGGCGGTGCCCGCGTGGCTTGCATCGGGCCGGCAGGGGAACACTACGTTCGCTTTGCCGCCATCATCAGCGACGGAGGGCGGGCGGCGGCCCGCTGCGGCGGCGGCGCGGTGATGGGCAGCAAGAATCTCAAGGCCATCGTCGTGCGCGGGCACAGGCCCCTCGATCTCCCGGCGGAGTTCCGCGCACTGGCCCGCCGCGCATCCAAACAGGTGCGCGACCATCCCAACGTCATCGGCCTGCGCGACTGGGGCACCGTCAGCCTGGTCGCCATCAAGAACCTCTCCGGAGACCTGCCAGCCCGCAACCACCAACTGGGCCAGGTGCCCTGGGCAGATCAGGTGGACGCCCAAGCCATCGCCCGCCACACGCGCAAGACCAAGGGTTGCTTCGCCTGCCCCATCGCTTGCGGCCGCGTCACCCGCGGCAAAAGCGGTCCCCACGCTGGCGCTTTGGACGGCCCAGAGTACGAGTCGCTCGACGCCCTGGGGCCAATGTGCTGGATTAACGACCCCGAGGTTATCATCCACGCCAACCGGTTGTGCAATGACCTGGGGCTGGATACTATATCCACCGGCGTCACTATCGCCTTTGCGATGGAATGTCACCAACGTGGCCTTCTCAACAACCCAGATTTCTCGCTGGTGTGGGGTGACGCAGACACGCTCCTGGGTCTCATCAAGCACATCGCCCAGCGGCGTGGCCTCGGCGACCTGCTGGCGGAGGGGGTCCGCCGTGCAGCGGAGGCCATCGGTGGAGACGCGTCGCGCTACGCAATGCACGTCAAGGGAATGGAACTCCCCCGCCAGGAGCCGCGCATCGCCAAGGGGTTCGGTCTGGGCCACGCCACCTCCAACCGGGGGGCCGACCACCTCTACGCCCTCCCGACGATAGACCTGGCGGGGAATCTGGACGCCGCCAGACGTTTCTTCCCGTCGGAGATCATCCCCGCGCTTATGGAGACGGACGACGAGATCTATAAGCCTGACCTGGTGGTCCTCAGCGAGCACTACTGCGCTCTCTCCGACGCGCTGGGCGTGTGCAAGTTCACCACCGCCGAGACCTACGCCATCTACCCGGAGGACCTGGCCAGGGGCTTGAGCGCGCTATGGGGGCGGGAGGTGAGCGGCGAGGAACTGTTGACAGCAGGTGAGCGCATCGTCAACCTGGAACGGCTGTACAACGCGCGGTTGGGGCTCTCCCGCGCCGACGACCACCTGCCCTCCCGCTTCACCACCGAACCGCTGGAGGTGCACACCTTCGACCGCGACGAAGCGACGGGGGAGATACATTCCTCGCCGGAACCAGTGCACGTTGGCCGTCTGCGCGACCTAGAGGCAATGCTGGACCGGTACTACCACCTGCGGGGCTGGGATAAAAACGGCGTCCCTACACCGGAGACATTGGAGCGCTTGGGGTTGGACAAATGGACGTAGTGATCCGCAATGGCACGCTCATCACCCCTGCCAGCGTCTTCCCCGCCAACGTGGGCATCATCGGGGAGCGCATCGTCGCGCTCCTTCAACAGTCTCAGGACACCATGGGCGAGGAACTAGAGCCACGTGGCGCGGTCGAACTCGACGCCACGGGCTGCTACGTCATCCCCGGCGGGATAGACCCCCACGTCCACCTGCAAATGCCGGTGGGGGACTACGTCAGTGCCGACGATTTCACCAGCGGTACCGTCGCGGCGGCCTTGGGCGGTACGACGACGGTGATTGACTTCGTCGAACCGGAACCGGGGGAACCGCTGCTGGAGGCGCTGGAAAAGCGGTGCGCCGAGGCCGACGGCCACGTGGCGGTGGACTACGGCCTGCATATGACGATCTCCACCTGGCACGCCGCCCATGGCGACTATGAAAAGTCGCCCCACACGCTGGCGGAAATGGTAGCGGCGGGCGTGCCCAGTTTCAAACTCTACCTGGCCTACGAGGGCTTCCGGCTGGACGACGCGCAACTCTACCGCGTGATGCAGGGCATCGCGGCCGCCGGCGGCCTGCCCATCATCCACTGCGAAAACGGCCCCGTCTGTGAGACGCTACGCGCCCAGGCGGTGGCCCGGGGCGACACCACTCCCATATACCACGCGCTGACCCGCCCACCGCGCCAGGAAGCGGAGGCGGTGAGCCACGCCATTGACTTCGCCGCACTGGCCGGGAGTCCACTCTACGTCGTCCACGTCTCGTGCGAGGAAAGTATGTTACGCATCCAGGCCGCCCGCGCGCGTGGGGAAGACGTCTACGGCGAGACTTGCCCCCAGTACCTGTTACTGAACGGGATGGCGCTCGACCTGCCTGGCGGGGAACGGCTGGTCTGCTCGCCGCCGCTGCGGACGGAGGAGGACAACGAGGCGCTGTGGGGCGGGCTGGCCTTCGAGGACCTGGACGTACTGGCGACCGATCACTGCCCCTTCACCGCTGCCGAAAAGAGCGACCACGCCGATTTCACCACCATCCCCGGCGGCATCCCCTCCATCGAAGCCCGCCTGAGCCTGGCTCACCACTTCGGCCGGCGTCATTGGATGACATTGGAGCGCTGGGTCGAGGTCTGTTGCACCAACCCCGCCCGCATCTTTGGCCTGCGCCGCAAGGGACAGATCGCGCCCGGCTTCGACGCCGACCTGGTGATCTTCGACCCGGAACGCTGGGTGACCATCCAGGCAGGGCGAACACTTCACGAGCGGGTGGGCTGGTCGCCCTACGAGGGGATGCACGTCCAGGGTTGGCCCCGCGACGTGCTCAGCCGGGGGCAGATCATCGTGCGCGACGGGGAGTTCGTGGGCCAGCCGGGATGGGGACGCTTCGTGTCTCGAAAGCAGTCAGTAGTCAGCAGTTAGCACAAGGGCGGAGGCGAACGTGTACTTAGAGATCCACGCGGAAAAATGCACCGGGTGTCGCATCTGCGAGAATTTCTGCTCCTTTCACCACGAGGGGGCAGTATGGCCGGAACGGGCGCGCATCACCATCGTGGCCCAGAGCGACGAAGGCCCCTTTGCCCCCACCGTCTGCCGCCAGTGCGAGGACGCACCTTGCGCTGCCGCTTGCCCGGTGGGAGCGATCACACTCAATGAGCACACCGGGGCCTGGGTGGTGGATGTGGAGGAATGTATCGGCTGCGGCGACTGCGTGGAGGCGTGCCCCTACGAAACGATTTTCCTTGACGAGGAACGAGGTGTGTCCCTCAAGTGCGATCTGTGCGGCGGGGAACCGGAGTGCGCGGCGATGTGCCCCAGTGGGGCGATACAGGTGCAGGAACCGCCAGCACCTCAACCGTGGCCTGCCAGCGGGAGATGAGATCCTCGACGATGTGCCAGTCGTGCTGACGCAGGGCCTGCCCCAGAGCCAGGAACAACTCGGCAAAGAACTGGGCGCGCTGTTCAACGGCAAGCGACCGCAGCCAAGGGAAAGCGCGCTCAGCCTCGACACCGGCTGGCGAGATCCGCTGAGACAATGGACGAGCCACCTGTGGCATAGTTACCTCCGATATTGTTGTATCATACGCAGGGTAGTTTGACAACTGCACAGGCAGACATAAGACGTGAAACGTATTGCGTGAACGGAACACGCACCGCGCAACACGATCATCGTCATACAGCGACCCAACGACACAATAGAGGATCTGGAGCAGACAAATGTTCCCTTACAAAGGTTACACCGGCAAAT
>JAUWOI010000391.1 GCA_030612185.1 Anaerolineae bacterium | reverse complement strand
GTTGGGTAGCATCACTCCCGGCAAACTGGCCGACCTGATCGTTCTCGACCGCGACATTTTCGCTGTCGAACCGATGGAGATCGCCCAGGCGCAGGTGGTGATGACTGTTTTTGATGGGCAAGTGGTACACCGCAAAATGTGAGCAAGCCAATGCAGGACAAACTGGTCGAGATTTGGAGAGGCGGGCAAGTATTTGATTGAGGCTCGGAAAGCGGACTGAGTCGGTCTCATTTTACGTGGGTGAATACGCAGGTTTGACCGGCACAGCGGGCACGGTTATAATAGGCGCAGAACCCCCACTTGTCTCTGAACACGAGGGGCGCAATGGACGCTCAATACATTGTTGGGCCGTCAGATCCAGCGAACAAGCCCATATGCCATCATCGGCGTAAGAATCCAGAACATACTATCAGGAGATTGATATGAGTACTTCGACACGTCCGATTCCCAGAACATCGAAGTTGATGTTGTCTATCTTTGTCACACTTGGTGTCATTGTGTTGCTTGGCACATTGATGGTCTTGTACTGGTCAGAGTCACTGTTTACGGAATCCCATTTGGTGGGATACTACTGCTGCGTCACAGAGCAAGACCTTCCGGCTCCCGGAACGCTGGAAAGAACGATGAGTGATTTCTTTCGCACATCACCCGGAATGCATCTGCCATCACTGGTTTTTGTGGCTGCCAGCGTAAGCCTCTTCGCCATCAGCGTGTGGTACGCACGTGGGAAAAACTACTGGTGGTTACCTTTCCTGTTCATTGCCTTCAACATCCTCTATTTGCTGGTACACTTCTGGCTTGTGAGTGTTTCTTGGGCAATAAGTGACTGGTTGGTTGGTCCACAGACAAGTGCTTACAAGGGATATCATCGTACCTGGTACGGGATTGCTTTACATCTGATGTTATGGTGTGGCTTCTTCATCTTGCTATCGAGAGTGCCTGTGAAGCTGAAGTCAAGATTCCAGGCAATCGACCACCAGTGAGTCCATAGAAGAAAGGGGCGGCCCAACAGCCGCATGAACCCGACTGGGCCTATCGGCCCGCGTTGCATTGGCGCTTCTGCATGTGTTGTTGGTCTTGTAAAAGATACTGAGGAGGAGCGTAAAAATGTCAGTCTTGACAAAGTTGGCTTGTAGGCAAGATAGGAGAGATGAAACACCGAACAAGGACTTGGCCAGGGAACTCGTTAAAAGCCAAGATACCGAAGGAATAAAAGAAATAGTAGAAAACTTGTGGAACAAGGACAAGAACATTCAAAGTGACTGCGCTTCAGTGTTAGAAGAAATCGGTTATGTAGCCCCTGAATCGATAGAAGATTATGTTTCTGATTTTTTAAGGCTGCTTTCCAGTAAAAGCAACCGGCTTGTCTGGGGAGCAATGATTATCTTGTCACTCGTTGCCGATAGAAAGCCTCAAGAAATATTCGATAATTTGGACGATGTAGTCGAGGCAATCAAGAACGGTTCTGTCATAACGCGCGACAATGGAATAAAGACATTGGCAACAATTGCCTCTGCGGATGAAGAATACAATGAGGCCATATTTCCCTTTTTGGTTGAGCATTTGAAAAAGTGTCGCCCGAAAGATGTGCCTCAACATGCAGAGAGCATTATACGTGCTGTGAATTCAGAGAATCAAGAGTTATATATTGACGTGCTAAACCAGAGATTTGATACCTTGAGATCCTCTCAGCAAAAAAGGGTAAAGAGGCTGTTGAGGGCGTTAGATACAACCTGACACAATCCCGAGGAAACTGTATGCGCAATGCCAGATCGCTCCGACACCTGATACTCTGGCTGCTCCTGCTTACTACCGCCTGCTCCACCGGGGGTGGCGCGGAAGTCACCCCTACGTTTATCCCCACAGCCGTCGCCCCAGAGGTGCAAGAGTACGTCGTGCAACGCGGCGACGTAGTGTGCGCCCTAGAGTTCACCGGCCGGTTAAAGCCGGTCAACTCGGCCTCACTCTACTTTGAGGTGGACGGTCGCGTCCACGACGTCTTTATCGAGCGGGACGACTGGGTGGAAGCAGGCGCCGTGTTGGCCCAACTCGACGTTGAGGACCTCCTGGACCAACTCGAGCAGGCGCAACTGGCGCTGGAAGCGGCTCAGAAAAGCCACGAGCGGGCGCTGGCCCTGGCGCGGATAAACCTGGAGGAGGCCAACCTGCGGCTATCGTCGGCCCAGGCCCAGAACCCGGCCCCATCCGTGACGATTGCCCGGGTCAACCAGGATCGGGCCAAGGCGGCGCTGGACTCGGCCCAGGAAGAGTATGACAAAGCGGCCGATAGACCCTGGGAACCGCCGGCGGTGCTGGAGGCTTATGACTATGCCCTCCAGCAGGCCCAGTGGAATTACGAGACGGCCCAGGCCCAATACAATCTGGCCGTGCAGTCCAGCCGCACCTACTCCTACGACGTTGCCCTGCTGGAACAAGAAGTTGCACGGGCCGAACTGGAACTCTTGTGGCTGGAGGAGGGAGCGGCTCAACAACTCCAGGACGTCCAGTCGGCCCAACTGGCAATTGAAAGACTACAGGCGCAGATAGACCGCGCCCGGCTGGTCGCCCCCTTCGACGGGCAGGTGATCTCGTTCGCCACCCAACCAGGTAGCCAGGTGCGCGCTTTTCAGCCCGTGGCCGTGGTCGGCGATCCGGCCGAGTTGGAAGTGACCGCGCAACTGGACGAAAAACAAATCCGGGACGTGGTCGTGGGAATGCCAGCGACGGTGGAGCGAGCCAACGCGCCGGGGCAACCCATCCCGGCCGAAGTGAGGCAGTTGCCACGCACCAGCGGCCCGGTCGAGGATCAGGACCCACCCATCCACATCCGTGTACTGGTGTCTGAGGACACGACGCTCAATGGTGACGATGTGATGCGCGTCACCATCCTCGTCAAAGAGGCGCACGACGTCCTCTGGCTGCCGCCGCAGGCGATCCGCACGTTCGAGGGTCGCCGTTACGTCGTCGTCCGTGATGGTGCACGCCAACGCAGCGTGGACGTGACCATCGGCGTGGAGGGCGAGGAGCGGGTGGAGATACAAGCCGGCCTGGAAGAAGGGCAGGTGGTCGTGTCCCCGTGAGGATGTGATGAGACGTGTGCGCAATCTCCTGGCGCTCTTCCAGGTGGCGGTGCTGCGCCTGTGGAGCAATCGTGGCCTGACAGCCTGCGCGACCGTCGGGCTGGTAGCCGCCGTGGCGCTGACCATCAGCATTCCCCTCTACGCCGATGGGGTCAACCACCGTATGCTGCACGAGCAACTAGAGCGGGAAGGCCAGCCTCCTTACGCCTTCCTGTTCTGGTACGTGGGCGCCTGGCGCGGGCTGGTGGAGTGGGAGGACGTAGCGCCGCTGGATGTGTACCTGGCTGGCGAGGCCGTGAGCGCCATCGGCCTGCCGGTCGAGCAGCGGGCGAACTATCTCCAGACCGCCGGGCTGCACTTGTTCCCGGTCTCGGAAACGGTTTATGCTGACGAGCAAGAACCACTAACCGGGATCAGCATCGGCGCCCTCTCGGATCTCACTGACCACATCCAGGTGCTCGAAGGGGCGCTCCCCCAGCCGCCGGTCAGCACGGACGCGCCGCTTGAGGTGCTTATCACGCAGCCCCTGGCCGAGAGTCTGGGCCTCCAGGTCGGCGAGGAATACGTGGCCTTTGCCAGTCCGAACAGGCGTGGCCTGACCGAGGGTTTCCAGCGCACCGTGCGCATCGCTGGCGTATGGACGCCAACTGACCCCGCCGACCCCTACTGGTTCCACGAATACGTCACCTTTGAGGATGTCCTGCTGGTCTCAAGGGAGACCTTTTTGGAAGAGATCGCACCGGCGATCAAGGGCGAGGTCGCGTTGGCGGAATGGTATCTCATCTTTGACGGTGGAGATGTACACGTCGAGGACACCATGCCCCTGCTGGGGCGCATCGGCGCTGTTGCAACCCGCGTCGCTGCGCTACTCCCGCGCGCCGAATTGGCGGAATCTCCCGCCGGGGCGCTCCTGCGCTATCAGCGGGATGCCCGGTTGCGGACTATCCTGTTGTACACCACCGGCATCCCTGTGCTGGCGCTCGTCCTGTACTTTGTGGCGCAGGTGTGGGGAATGATCGTTAGCCGGCAGCGGAACGAGGTCGCTATGCTGCGCAGCCGGGGCACGGCGGTCTGGCAGGTGCTGGGCATCTACCTGCTGGAGGGGCTCATCGTCGGCCTGATTGCGACGGTGGTCGGTCCCCTGGTCGGCAACAATCTGGCTCAGGTGATGGGGCGCACGACCTCATTCCTGCGGCTGGCATCCGGCCCCGCGTTGGAAACACGTCTATCGTGGATCAACCTGCGCTACGGGGTGCTGGCCCTCGGCGTCTCGGTGGCGATCAGCCTGATCCCGGCCCTGTCCGCTGCGCGTCACACCATCATCAGTTACAAGCAGGAACAGGCCCGCGCGATGCGCAAGCCGTGGTGGCAGCGATACTATGTTGACCCCCTCCTGCTCATTCCTGCACTCTACGGCTACTACCTCCTGCGCGAGCGGGGCACCATCTAGGGCAAACGCATTTATCCGTTTGCTCGGCCTGGATTGTCAAATCCAGGCTAAAGGGAGGCCAAACTCGCCCAATCTGGTCTGTTCAGCCGCCGGATCTGGCGATCCGGCGGGAGCAGAATCGGTCTGGAATTATAAA
>JAUWOI010000337.1 GCA_030612185.1 Anaerolineae bacterium | reverse complement strand
CCTGCTGGACCTGGCGCCGCCGGTGGCCCTCAAGATGCTGCCCACAGGCGAGACCCAGGAGGTGCCGGTGGAGCGACTGACCATCGCCGACCGCGTGCTGGTGCGCCCCGGCGACCGGGTCAGCGTGGACGGCATCGTGCGCGCCGGGCAGAGCGCGGTGGACCAGGCCCCTATCACCGGTGAGAGCGTGCCGGTGGACAAAAAGCCTGGCGATGAGGTCTTCGCCGGCACCATCAACACCTCCGGCGCGCTGGAGGTGGAGGTGACCCACCTGGCGGCAGACAACACGCTGAGCCGCATGCACGCGCTGGTGCAGCAGGCGCAGTCGAGGCAAGCGCCGGTGCAGCGCTTTATTGACCGCTTCGCCCGCGTCTACACACCAGCGGTGGCTGCGACGGCGATGCTCGTGGCCGCCGTCCCGCCGCTATTCTTCGGGCAGATATTCTGGGGAGAACAAGGCTGGCTGATGCGAGCGCTGCAGATGCTGGTCATCGCCTGCCCTTGCGCCCTGGTGATCAGCACGCCGGTCAGCCTGGTGAGCGCTATGACCAACGGTGCCTCACGCGGGGTATTGATCAAGGGCGGGCGTTACCTGGAAGCCTTGAGCCGGGTCAGGGTCTTCGCCTTCGATAAGACCGGCACCCTGACCGAGGGCCGCCCCGTCATAACCGACGTCGTGGACGTTTGCACCTGTGGGCAGTGCCCGGAGGATTGTGGGTTGCAACACGCGGCTGCAGTCGAGGCGCAGTCATCCCACCCGCTGGCCCGGGCGTTGCTGGCGGAGGCGCAGGCCAGAGGGATAGCAGTGCCCCGGGCTCAGGCCGTCGCTGTGTTGAGCGGGCGAGGAATGGAAGGTATTGTGAACGACGTTTCGGTCACCGTCGCCAGTCACGCCCACTTTGACGAGTGTTTCCCACACCCGGAGTTCGTTTGCCAGCGCGCCGACGAACTGGCGGCCCAGGGCAAGACGGTGATTCTGGTCCGGCACGACCCTTCGACTTCGCTCAGGGCAGGCTGTGTATGCGCGCTGTTCGCCGTGGCAGACACGCCACGCGATAGCAGCAGAAAAGCACTCGCCGATCTGAAGGCCCACGCAGACGTCCACACCGTGATGCTCACCGGCGACAACCCGATTGTGGCACAGGCAATCGCCCGCCAGGTCGGGATTGACGAAGTGCGCGCCGGCCTGTTGCCGGAGGAGAAGGTGGCCGCCATCGCAGCACTGGCAGAGGAGCACCAGGTCGTGGCGATGGTCGGCGATGGCATCAACGACGCCCCGGCGCTGGCCCAGGCAGACGTCGGCATCGCCATGGGCGGCGCGGGCTCAGCCCAGGCCATGGAGACAGCCGACGTGGTTCTGATGGGCGACGACCTGGCCCAACTGCCGTTCATCGTCTGGCTCAGCCGCAGGACGAAAGATGTCGTAACGGCCAACATCCTGTTTGCGCTGGCGGTCAAGGCGCTCATATTCGCTCTGGCTGCGGCGGGCCTGGCCACGTTGTGGATGGCGATTGCAGCCGACGTCGGCGCGTCCGTGGCGGTGATCCTGAACGGTATGCGGTTGCGCCGGATGAAGGAAAGTAGTGAGTAGATGAGGGATGAGTAAACGAGGAATGAGTAAATGAGAAATGATGAGGCAGCGAAACGGATTGCTTTGCCCGTGCAGGGCATGACCTGTGCTTCCTGCGTGGCCCACGTGGAACGGGCCTTGAAGGATGTGGAAGGGGTGAGCGACACTAATGTCAATCTGGCTACAGAGCAGGCGTCGGTCATCTTCGATCCCAGATTGATTCCCCTGGACCGCCTGGTCGGCGCTGTGCGCGATACAGGGTACGACGTGCTCACCAAAACCGACAGCCTGCCTATTGGCGGGATGACCTGCGCCAGTTGCGTGGCCCACGTCGAGGGATCGCTGGCAAAGACGCCCGGCGTGCTGAATGTCAACGTCAACCTGGCGACCGAGAAAGCCACCGTGGAATACATCCCCACTGTGACCGGGCCGCCCGATTTCCGCCGCGTCGTGGCCGAGGCGGGTTACGAGGTGTTACGCCGCCCTGAAGAGGCGGCGCTGGTAGGACTTTCCAGCCCCGGCTCTTCAGGGCGGGGCGCAGCCGAGGAGCAGGCGGAAGAGGAACTCTCCCGCGAGGTGCGCAAGATGCAGGACGCCCAGCGGCGGATGCTCCTGGCCTGGCTCTTCACCGGCCCCCTCATCCTCTGGATGCTGCCGGAGATGCTGTTTGGAGTGGCCTGGCCGAACCCGACCATCTTCAAATTAGGTATGCTGCTCCTGGCCGCGCCGGTGCTCTTCTGGGTCGGCCGGCGCACCTACGTGGCGGCTTACAAGTCGTCCATCCACGGCGCGCCCAACATGGACGCGCTTATCGCGCTGGGTACCGGGGCCTCTTTCCTCACCGGCATCGCCACCTTCTTCGCGCCCATCCCCACCTACGCCGGGGTGTCGGCTATGATCATGGCCTTCCACCTGACCGGCCGCTACGTGGAGGCAAGCGCCAAGGGGCGCGCCTCCCAGGCCATCCGCAAACTACTGGAACTGGGAGCCAGGACCGCCCGCGTCCTGGTGGACGGCGCAGAGCGGGAACTGCCCATCGAGGCGGTGCAGGTGGGCGACGTGATGGTCGTCCGCCCCGGCGAAAAAATCCCCACTGATGGAGTCGTCGTTGAAGGGGAGAGCACCGTGGACGAATCCATGGCCACGGGCGAATCCATGCCAGTCAACAAACACCCCGGCGACGAAATGATCGGGGCCACAGTCAATCAGGACGGCCTGCTGAAAATACGCGCCACCCGCGTGGGCAAGGATACGTTCCTGGCCCAGATGGTGCGCCTGGTCGAGCAGGCCCAGGGCACCAAAGTGCCCATCCAGGCTTTCGCCGACCGGGTGACAGCCGTCTTCGTGCCCATCGTCGTCAGCATCGCGCTGCTCACCTTCCTGGCCTGGTTCCTCTTCCCCGAGACGCTGCGCCCCGTCACCGTGTGGGCCAGCGGCTTCCTGCCCTGGGTAGACCCCAGCCTGAACCGTTTCACGCTGGCGCTGATCAACACCGTCTCAGTGCTGGTCATCGCCTGCCCCTGCGCGCTGGGGCTGGCCACGCCCACGGCGCTGATGGTCGGCAGCGGCATCGGCGCCGAGAACGGCATCCTCATCCGCTCTGGCGAGGCTATCCAGGCCATGCGGGACGTGCGGGTAGTGGTTTTCGACAAGACGGGCACCCTCACCAAGGGCAAGCCCGAGGTGACGGACGTGCTTGCGAGAGACGAGGAGCGACACGGAGACAAGGAGACAAAGAGAGAAGGAGAGGGGGGGACGGAATTCGCCACTCACAATTTGCTGTGCTGGGCGGCATCGGTAGAAGTGGGAAGCGAGCATCCGCTGGGCCAGGCAGTGGTGCGCCGGGCGGAGGAGCAAGGGCTGGCGTTGGGTGAGTTGCGCGACTTTGAGGCGCAACGCGGCAAAGGCGTGCGGGGTACTGTTGACAGACGGGGCGTGTTGGTGGGCAGCCGGACGTTGCTCGAGGAACACTCCATTGCCGTAGCCGCGTTGGAAGATGATATGCGCCGGCTGGAGGACGAGGGCAAAACGGCGATGCTGGTCGCTGTGGATGGGGAGTTGCTGGGGCTGCTGGCCGTGGCCGACACACTCAAGGATGATGCCATTGCCGCCGTCCGCGAATTGACAACACTGGGCTTGGAGACGGTGATGCTTACCGGCGACAACCAGCGCACGGCCGCGGCCATCGCCCGTCAGGTGGGGATAGAGCGCGTGCTGGCCGAGGTGCTGCCAGAGGCCAAACTGGCCGAGATCCAGCGGTTGCAGACAGAACTTGCCCTGAGATCGTCGAAGGGGACAGACGGATTGGTCGCCATGGTCGGCGACGGCATCAACGACGCCCCGGCGCTGACCCAGGCCGACGTGGGCATCGCCATCGGCACCGGCACCGACATCGCCATCGAGGCCGCCGATATCACGCTGGTACGCGGCGATCTATCCGGCGTGGTCAGCGCGGTGAAACTCTCCCGCGCCACATTCAATAAGGTGGTACAGGGGTTATTCTGGGCCTTCTTCTACAACGTAGTGATGATCCCCCTGGCCATTCTGGGGATGATGCATCCAGTATTGGCCGAGATCGCTATGGCCAGCAGTTCCGTGACCGTGATCACCAACGCCAACCTGCTGCGGCGGGCGCGCATCCAGCCAACCTACCAGGGATGAACGATCCTGCTTCCCTACAGCGCCCGCGCCAGAATCTCCCGCATCTCATCAGAAGTGAGTTTGATCGGGTTGCCCTGCATGCTGCTGGAGACGGAGCCTTTCTCGATCAGCACCGGGAAGTCCTCTGGCGTCACCCCGTAAGAGGCCAGCGAGGGAACCCGTAACGCCTGGCACAGTTCCTGCACCCAAGCGACGCCATCGCCGGCGGTGGCCTTGTCACTCCCGGTCAGGATACATGCGATCTCATCATACCGCCGCAGCGCTTCGCTCCCCGGAAGCCGCGCCTGTAAGGCTTGCACGTTGACCGCCATCGTGTGGGGCAAGAGGCTCGCGCACACAGCGCCGTGGGGCGCGGGGAACATCCCCCCCACTGGCCCGGCGAAGCCGTGCACCGCCCCCAGTTTAGCGTTGGCCAGGGCCAGCCCGCCGAAGAGACTGGCCAGCATCATATCCTCGCGGGCTGCCGCATCGTCGCCCTGTTTGGTTCGGCCCTGCTCACCACAAGCGTAGGCCCGGCGCAGCGAGCGGGCAGCGCAGCGCATCCCCTCCCGGCACAATGCATCTGTCAGCGGGTTGGCCCGCTTCGAGACGTAGGGCTCCATCACCTGCGTGAGCGCATCCAGACCGGTGCTGGCCGTGACCTCCGGCGGCAGCGTATGGGTGAGTTCGGGATCCACCAACGCCAGGCGCGGCAGCATCAGCGGACTGCGCAGGCTGACCTTCACCCGGTGCTCAGGCGAGGCCAGCACCGCGTTGCGCGTCACTTCGGCCCCCGTGCCGGCCGTCGTCGGGATGGCAATGTAGGGCGCCGAGGGTTGGGTGAGTGGCAACCCCCGGCCGATGACCTCCAGGTAATCGAGGGGGTCGCCGCCGTTGGTCAGCAGCGCGGCGATGGCCTTGCCGGTGTCCAGCACGCTCCCCCCGCCGAACCCGATGACCAGGGCACAGTTCTCCTCCCGCGCGCGTTGGGTACCCAGGCGGGCCACCTCGGTCGTCGGCTCACCGGCCACGGAGAAAGTGACGCAGTCTATCCCTTGCGCGGCCAGTCCGTCGAGCAGCGGCGCACCACGCGCGACAGTGCGGCCTGTCACCACCAGCGCCCGCCCCCCCATCTCCGCCGCCAGCAGCCCAATC
>JAUWOI010000034.1 GCA_030612185.1 Anaerolineae bacterium | reverse complement strand
GTGGGGGGGGGCTGCCTACCACGCCCTGCTGGCCCGCCAGTTCCAGCGCCTCATTCAATGGCACCACGACCGGAACGAGGAACGCTGGGTGAAGGAGGGATTGGCGGAACTGGCCGTGCACCTGAACGGGCTTGATCCAGGCTTCGTCGTGAGCGTTCAGCCGAACGACGGGCCGGAACGGGCCTACCTGGAGCATCCCGACACGTCGCTTTTCGTCTGGGAAGATGAAGAATCCGCTGCCCACCGGGGAGCAGCCTATCTCTTCGCCACATATTTCCACGAGCGCTTCGGCGACGAGGGCACACGGGCGCTGGTGGCCCAGTCGCTCAATGGGGCTGCTGGCTTCGACGCGGTGCTGGCTGACTTGGGGACAGGCCTTATCTTCGATGACCTCTTCGCCGAGTGGCTGGCGGCCAACTATCTGGACAACGAGCCGGAGGCGGATGATCCCCGTTACAGTTATGCCACGCTGGACCTGGAACGACCCGCACCTGCGGCCGTCTATGAGGACTACCCTGTCACGGTGGAGACGTCGGTCCAGCAGTTCGGCGCGGATTACGTCCTGCTTCGAGGCGACGACGACCTTCGTGTCCGCTTTGTCGGGGCGACCGACACACCCCTGCTGAATCTGCTTCCTCACAGCGGGCGCTACTTCTGGTGGTCGAACCGCGCCGACGAGTCGCTGACCACGCTTACGCGCACCTTCGACCTTTCCGGCGTCGAGCGGGCGACGCTAATCTACTGGGTGTGGTACGACGTCGAGCCGGACTACGACTACGCCACCGTCGAGATCAGCACCGACGGTAGGGAGCACTGGCAGATTCTCTCTACGCCGTCCGGCACCGATGCCGATCCCCACGGCAACAATCCGGGCTGGGGCTACACTGGGCGCAGCGAGGGCTGGGTGCGCGAGGAGGTGAACCTGACCCCCTACGTCGGGAGCGAGGTATTGGTGCGTTTTGCCTACCTGACCGACGAGGCGGTCATTGGGGCAGGCTTTGTCCTCGATGACATCGCCATCCCCGAGATTGGCTATGCCGATGATGTAGAGGAGGGAGAAGAAGAGGGGTGGGAGGCGGCCGGCTTTGTTCGCAGCGATAACTTCGTGGCCCAGCGTTACCTGGCGCTCCTCATCAGCCTAGGGGGGAGCCTGAGGGATGAGGTCACGGTGGAGCGGCTGCAGGTGGAAGAGGACCAGGTAGCGGAATGGATGGTGCCACTGGGTAGCGAAAACCTGGGCGAAGCGGTACTTGTGCTCTCTGGGCTGGCTCCTCTCACCACCCAGCCAGCGCCATACTGCCTGGCGATTGAGAAGTAGGGGAACCCTGGCGCAGGTTCAGTGACAGCCTTCAGACCGAAGACGTCTTCACCTACTGGGTATCGCCCCCATTGCCGAGGCTACTTGTAACCTTCGCCAGGGTGACGCCAGGGCGGCCAGCCGATGCAGTTATGTCTGGGGCTGTTCGGACGCAGTTTCAATCGTGACCGGAGTGCCGCGCTTAAACGCCTCGAGTTGGGCCTCCAGTTCGGCCCGGCGGGCGGCGGCGGCACGTTTTCCCTCTTCGATCATCCCCTGCGCGCGGGTGCGCAACCGTTCCCGGAGTTCCGGACCTGAATAGGGAGCCAACAGTATCGCAGCCACAGCCCCAGCCGCAGCCCCAGCCAACAGTCCGGCCAAAAAACTGACGAGTTTTCGCATTATCTTTACCTCCTTGATGGTGAGTATTATACACTACGTTGCGCTAGTGGCAAAGTTTCACGACCAGATTGGCCGACTTTTCCGCCGGTGGTGCTGGCGCAAGGCAGAAAACATAAGATTGCGTAATGTGTAAGATGTAAGGCGTGAATAGGAGGCAGAAAATGTACATAGAGCGTCTCTCTCGTACGATCAAGCAGGCCGCCGCCCACGGACTCGACGCGCTGGCGCTTGTGCCCGGCCCCAATCTGTTCTACCTCACTGGTCTCTCGTTCCACCTCAGCGAGCGTCCGGTCGTCGCGCTGTTGCCAGTGGACGCGCCACCGATCATCGTTCTGCCTGCGCTTGAGGCAGTCAAGGTCGGGCAGACGACCGTTGGGCTGGACGTGTTCCCCTACACCGACGAGGAGGGATACACGCAGGCTTTCCAAAGAGCCTGCGCGTTGCTTGCGTTGGCTGCTCCTTCGACAGGCTCAGGACACCGCCCTTCGACAGGCTCAGGATACCGCCCTCCGACAGGTTCGGGGCAACATTGTGTCATTGGCGTGGAACCGCTGCAGATGCGGTTGCTGGAGGTGCGGTTACTGGAGCGGTGCGCGCCGGGCTGCCAACTCGTCCCAGCCGAGGATGTACTGGGGAAATTGCGCATGCGCAAGGACGAGTGTGAGTTGGAGCAGATGCGGCGCGCTATCGCTGTCACCGAAGCCGCGCTACGTTCCACGATGCGCCAGGTGGGAGCAGGAATGACAGAGCGCGAGATCGCCACTCTGCTGACGGTTGAGATGCTACAGGCTGGTGGAGAGAGGATGGCCTTCTCGCCCATCGTCGTGGCTGGCCCCAACAGTGCCTCCCCGCACGCCACCCCCGCCAACCGCCCCATCCAGCCGGGCGAGACCGTCATCGTGGACTGCGGCGCGACCGTGGGCGGTTACGCCGCCGATATCACCCGCACCTTCGCCATCGGCGAGTTGGAGCCGGAA
This sequence comes from Anaerolineae bacterium, assembly GCA_030612185.1. The sequence continues at coordinate 14,396 of JAUWOI010000034.1, read as the reverse complement.
CTAGCCCAGGTCTACGAGGTCGTGCGGGCGGCCAACGGGGCCGGGCTGGCGGCGGCCGGGCCAGGGGTGCCCGCCGAGGAGGTGGACCGGGCGGCGCGGGCGGTGATTGAGGGTGCCGGGTACGGTGAGTACTTCATCCATCGCACGGGCCACGGGCTGGGGTTGGAGGTGCACGAGCGACCTTTCATCGTCTCGGGGAACCAACGCCCGCTGGAACCGGGGATGACTTTCACCGTAGAGCCGGGGGTCTACCTGCCGGGGCGGGGTGGGGTGCGCATCGAGGACGATGTACTCGTGACTCCCAGCGGCGCGGAAAGCCTGACGACGTTCCCACGCGAGTTCATCTCGCTATGACGAATAGCCCCTTACGACTGCGGGTAGGTAGATCCTGAATTCCGGGGGTGACTGTGCAGATGTGGTGAACTTCCATATCGCTGACCACGGCCCGCTGCCACAGGAGTTGGAGGCCCGCACTTGCCAGTGATAGGTGATGCCATCGGGCAGCGCGCTATCTGGAGTGTAGGATGTACTGGAGATGACCTGGGTTGTCGGTGAACTGAGGCTGGAGTTGTCGTCCACCTGGATGCTGTAGGATGTGGCCCCGCTCACACTGTCCCACCTGAAGGTCGGGTCGGTATCACTGATTGTGCTCCCGTTTGGGGGCGAGGAGAGACTGGGAGCCGAGGGTGTGGACAGGATGGTGACGCTCCAGATGGACGACCACGGACTGTCTCCACATGAGTTGAATGCTTGTACCTGCCAGTAGTAGGTGCCAGGCGACAGTGCCGACCACGGTGTGTGGTTGGCGTTTGGGGTCGTGGTGTCAATCTCCGGCGAACTGAGACTAGAGTCGTCGTCCACCTGGATGCGATAGGAGGTGGCCCCACTCGCACTTCCCCAACTGAAGGTTGGCGTGGTGTCACACGTGCTGCTGCTGTTCGCAGGCACGGAGAGAGAGGGCGTGGGAGGCGTAGGACAGCCAGTGTCTACAGTGAACCGCCACACCGTCGCCCAGGAGCCGCTGCCGCAGGTGTTGGACGCCTGCACGCGCCAGTAGTAGGTGCCATCGGGCAGTGCGCTGCCTGGGGTGTAGGACGTGCTGGAGGTGGTCTGGTCTATCTCGGGTGAGTTGAATCCGGAGTTGTCATCCACCTGGATGGTGTAGGAGATAGCTCCGCTCACACTGTCCCACACGAAGGTCGGGGTGGTATCGCTGATTGTGCTCCCGTTGGAGGGTGAGGACAGGCTTGGGGCACTGGGAATGGGGAGGATTGTAATGGTCCAGACCGATGACCACGGACCGTCTCCGCAGGAGTTGGAGGCCCACACCTGCCAGTAGTAGGTGCCGGGTGACAGTGCCGACTCTGGCATATAGTAGGGGGTCGAGGCCGGTGTATCTATCTCCGGTGAACTGAAACTGGAGTTGTCGTCCACCTGGATGTGGTAGGAGACCGCCCCACTCACCGGCGACCAGTCGAAGTAGGGCGTCGTGTCACACGTGCTGCTACCGTTCGAGGGCGAAGAGAGAGAAGGCGCCAAGGGCGCGGATAGGATGGTGACGCTCCAGACAGACGACCACAAACTGTCTCCACAGGAGTTGGATGCTCGTACACGCCAGTGGTAGGTGCCGGGCGACAGCGGGGTTGCTGGCGTGTAGTTGGAACTCGAGGCCGGTGTATCTATCTCCGGTGAACTGAAACTGGAGTCGTCGTCCACCTCGATGTGATAGAAGTCCGCCCCACTCACCGACGACCACTCGAAGTGCGGCGTCGTGTCACACGTGTTGCTGCCGTTCGGGGGCGAAGAGAGGGAAGGCGTCGAGGGCGTGGATAGGATTGTGAAACTCCAGGTAGGCGACCACGGACCGTCTTCACAGGAGTTGGAGGCCCACACGCGCCAGTAGTAAGTGCCGGGTGATAGTGGCGTCCCTGGCGTGTAGTAGTGGTTCGAGGTCGTGGCACCTATCTCCGGCGAACTGAAGTTGGAGTTGTTGTCCACCTCGATGTGATAGAAGTCCGCCCCATTCACCTGCGACCAGGCGAAGTACGGCGTCGTGTTACACGTGCTGCTGCCGTTCGAGGGCGAGGAGGGGGAAGGTGCCGAGGGTGTGGGCGGGATGATGAAGCTCCAGGTAGGCGAATATGGACCGTCTCCACAGGAGTTGGAGGCCCACACGTGCCAGTAGTAAGTGCCGGGCGACAGTGGCGTCCCTGGCGTGTAGTAGTGGTTCAGGGTAGTGGCACCTATCTCCGGCGAACTGAAACCGGAGTTGTTGTCCACCTCGATGTGATATAAGTCCACCCCACTCACCGGCGACCACTCGAAGTACGGCGTCGTGTTACACACGCTGCTGCCGTTGAGAGGTAAATGGAGGGAAGGCGCCGGGGGTACATCAGCATTGGTTGTGTTTGGGGAGAGCAGCAACCCGGCGATCAGCAATATGTGTGGAAAGGCCAACCACGAACGCCCTGGTCCATGTACTTCACGTTTACTTATGACTGATTTGATGACCGCCTTAATCATTTCTCTCCCTCCTGCGGGTATCTGCACGCCGCACCCACTGGCGGTTGGGAGCATCAGGGCCAAAGCCATTGCACGCCAAGACAGAGAGGGACGGCAGGCAACTAGCCCCTGCAGTCCCTCAGATCTACCACCGACATATACGTGCTCCTTGCAGCCTGCTCTGCAGGCATTATATCATAGGTCAATCGCGTTTGTCAATAGTTGATGTGTGCTCGCTCTTGAAATTGACTCGCTTTTGTGTTATCATGAGTACACTCTTACCAATTCACTAGACCACAATCTATCAGGAACCTGGTCAACTATCGAATCTCAACAGGACGTAAAAATGTACCCTGAAAGCGAAATTCTCTTTCCATCCCGTTGCATCCCGCAACTGCGCGACTTGCGCGGCCCAGCGTGGGCCGAGTTGACTGACCACGTCGCCGCACTCCCCGACGGCCACGAGGACGTGCTGGGCTTCTCATTACTGATGATCAGACTAGCGAGTTGCCTCACCTGCGACCTGGACAGTTACCGCGCCTCATTGGGCTGCTGCACGTGCGCCCGACGCACCGTCGCCGGCTTCAAGGGCTCCGACAAAGAGATCATCTGTATGTTCGAGCAAGCCCGCGAGGAGGTGCGGGCCTACCTGGCTTCCGATGAGCTCACCGAACCCATAGCCGCGCTGGTCAAACGATCGGCCTGATGCGCAAACTGACCCTCACCTTTGCCATCCTGGTATTGCTGACTCTACCCGCTTGCCAATCTCCCTCCATTTTGGAGGGGGAAGGACAGGGGTGGATGTTCGCCTGGACGGGGGAGGAGGATCTACTACCCCAGGTGCGCGGGATGGCCCAACTGGCGACCAATACTCTCCACCCCCAGCCGCGCACGGCGTCCGACGTGCCGGTAGCCCACGCTGGGGTCAACCCCTTTGGCATCAATGTCTTCCTGGAACAGGAGGTGGAGGAGTGGAAACGGGAGAGAGCGTTACAAATGATCACCGACGCCGGTTTCCACTGGATCCGCCAGGGGTTCACCTGGGAGGACATCGAAATCCATGGCAAGGGTGATTTCGAGGACCGGCGGCACGAACCCCACCGCTCCGCCTGGGAGAAGTACGATCACATCGTGGGCCTGGCCGAACAGTATGGCCTGGAGGTCATCGCTCGCCTGAGCAACCCGCCCGCCTGGACACGCGCCGCCGGCGATACCCAGAGCCATAATGCCCCTCCCGACGATCTGGCCGACTGGGGCGATTACGTCTACGCCGTCGTCTCGCGCTACCGGGGGCGCGTACACTACTACCAACTGTGGAACGAGCCCAACATCTACGACGAGTGGGGCGAGCAGCCGGTAGACCCGGAGGGCTACACCCGCTTGTTATGCGAGGGATACCGCCGCGCCAAGGAGGCTGATCCGGACGCGATCATCGTCAGCGGAGCGCTGGCTCCCACCGTCTCGCTCCATCCTGGGCCCGGACCGGGTACAGGCTTGAGCGACCTCATCTTCCTCCAGCGTATGTACGATGCCGGCGCCGCCGATTGCTTCGATGTCCTCTCCGTCAATGACTACATGCTGTGGTCCGGCCCTACCGACCACCGCATGCAGCCACTCAACATCAACTTCGCCCGCCCGGTCTACATCCGCGACATAATGGTCGCCAACGGCGATGCGGCCAAACCTGTATGGATCAGTGAGATGAACTCCAACGCCGTGCCCAATGACCCGGACATCCAGGATTGGATACGCTACGGGCAGGTGACGCCAGAGCAGCAGGCGCGTTACGCAGTATTGGCCTACCAGCGCGCGATGGAGGAGTGGCCGTGGGTGGGCGTAGTCAACTTCTGGTTTTTCAAGCGTGCCTCCGACGCCGAGCGAGGCCAGTCGTGGTATTACTTCCGCATGGTCGAACCGGACTTCACCCCCCTGCCGGGCTATGGGGCGATGCGAGAGTACACGGCCGGCCTCACGCCAGCCCTCTACACCGGCTCCCACCAGGAAGACCATTGGGCGCTGGAATATGAAGGGGACTGGGAGACGGTGCGTGACGTGGTGGCTACGCAGGGGGCATACCGGCAGGCGACCACTCCTGGTGCAACGCTGCGCTTCACGTTCGAAGGCGCTTCTCTGACGTTGGCGCCCGGCCCGGGCGCAGGCGAGGTCGAGGTGAGCGTGGGTGGCGGAGAGCCCCGACGGGTGTCATTAGCAGGGAAACCCGTGCGCCTGGTCGGACGCGGCCGCCATGCAGTGACTGTCACTGCTCTGTCTGGCGCGGTGACAGTGGATGGTCTAATCGTGCGCGCAGCCTGGCACCCTTCCCCTCGCCTCATCCTGGGTATAGCCGGGCTGCTCATCACTGCACTGTGGATTCTGTCTCGCTTGCTGCGCCGACGATGAAGACATCAAAACAGCCCGCTCCCCGCTTCCGGCTCCCTACTTCCTACTCCCTACTTCCTACTCCTTATTTCCTACTTCTTGTTATCCTATTCCTCGCGGTGGCCTTGCGCTTCTACCGTCTCGACGCCCAGTCCTTTTGGAACGACGAGGGGAACTCGGCCCGCATCGCCGAACGGACGCTCGATCTGATCCTGGAAGGGGCCGCAGGCGACATCCACCCGCCCGGCTATTATCTGCTGCTCCACTACTGGCGGGCGCTGTTCGGACAGAGCGAGTTTGCGCTGCGCTCCCTTTCCGTCGTGGCGGGTCTGGTGCTTGTCGTCTTCACTTACCTGTTGGGCCGCCACCTCTTTGGCGAGGTCACCGGCCTGATGGCGGCCTTTCTGGGGGCAATTTCCCCCTTTGCCATCTACTACTCGCAGGAGGCGCGCATGTACGCCCTCCTGGCCGCCGTCTCCGCTGCCTCCACCTATTTGCTCCTTCGCTTTCTCGTCAGCGACATGGGACAGAAACCAGGTTTTTTCCGAAAAACCTGGTTTCTTGCGTATGTCCTCACCACCACCGCTGGTCTCTACATTCAATATGCCTTCTCCTTCGTCCTGCTCGTGCACAACAGTATCTTCGGCCTGTGGTGGCTGGCCATGGCGCGCCGGTCGGTTTACCGTGGGCGGTGCCACCGCGAGTGCCACCGCGAGTACTCGTGGCGAGGCTCGTGGCGGGGCTCGTGGCGGTGGCTGCTGGTCTGGGCCGGGACACAGGCAGTGATCGTCGCCCTCTATCTGCCGTGGCTGCCTATTGCGCTCAGGAGTCTCACCGGTTGGTCGTCCGCCGGGCGAGTCTATGAACTGGGACGTGCGCTTTTGGATGTGTTGCGCGTGCTCAGCGTCGGCACCACACTGCCTGCTGGAGAAGCCACAGTTGCGCTCATTGGCACAGGAGGCCTGTTGCTCGTGGGATTGTGGCCTATCCTGCATGCCCTGCCACCGCGAGTACCACCGCGAGTACCACCGCGAGTACTCGTGGCGGGGCTCGTGGCGGGGCTCCACTGCGAGAGTACTCTCGTGGCAGGCGTGGCGGTGAGTAAGGTCGAAGGGAGACCTGCCGAATGGCCCCGGCGGGATGACCGCGTGGGCTGGCTTGGCGTCGCCAGCGTTGCCCTCTACCTGCTGCTCCCCATCGTCCTCATCTTCGCCTTCGACCTCTACAAACCGGCCTGGCTCAAATTCCTGGTCGTCGTTCTCCCACCATTCTATCTCCTCCTCGCCCACGGAGTGGAGAATCTGACAAGTCTCACGCTCTATGCATTACGCAACACGCAATATACAATACGTGGTGCGTGGTGCGTGGTGCGTGGTATATGCTACGTTTCTCTCTTTGCTGCTCTTCTCCCTTCTCTCCACAACCTCTACTTCAACCCCGCCTATGCCCGCGACGACTACCGCCAAATCGCCACCGACGTTGCCGCCGCCCTGCGCCCCGGCGATGCGGTCATCCTCAACGCCCCCAACCAGTGGGAGGTCTTCACCTACTACTACCCCGATCAGGACGTCTATCCGGCTCCCTACCGGCCCGGTCCAGCCAGGGCCGAAGCGTTCCTAACGCCGCTCATTGAGCGTCATCGGCGGCTCTTTGTGCTTTACTGGGGCGACGCCGAATCCGATCCCCGGCGGCTCATTGAGACGTGGCTGGCAGCCCACACCTACAAGGCCAGTGACATCTGGTATGGCCGCGTGCGCCTGGCGACCTACGGCGTGGCTCCGTTGCCAGAGGAGCCTGCCATCGCGCTGGATGCCCGCTTCGGCGAGGCCATCCGGTTGGATGGCTATGCACTGACGGGTGATCTGTTTGCTCCCGGCGACATTCTGCCCGTGACACTGTTCTGGGAGGCCCTGGCCTCCACCACCGAACGGTACAAAGTCACCATCCAGTTGCTCGACGGCGCAGGGCAACTCGTCACCCAGATTGACACGGAGCCCGGCGACGGCCTGGCGCTGACCAACACCTGGTACCCAGGCCAGGTACTGGCCGACCGGTACGGCATCCCTCTCCCAGCAGACCTGCCGTCTGGCCGCTATCTCCTCATCGTCGGCCTGTACCACACCGTCAGCGGTGAGCGTCTGCCTGTGATTCTCGACGGTGAACCGGTAGGGGATCACCTTTCCCTGGATAGCGTCGAAGTCGTGCCCGCGCGATGACTGTTCATGCTTGCTCTGTTTCGTCGCTCGTGGTACACTCAGACGGCGTAAACTCAAACGGGTGTGTTTCAAATGAGTTGTAGGGCAAGTTGGTAACTTGTCCCAGGGGTAATTTGCCGAATTGTCCTACAACCGAGATGAAACACACTCAATTCAAACACAGAACTTGAATGGAGGAATGAGCTAGTGGAACAAACCTACGACATCACCATCATCGGCGCGGGGCCGGGCGGCTACGTGACCGCCGTCCGCGCTGCCCAACTGGGGCTGAAGGTCGCCCTGGTCGAGAAGGAACACCTGGGCGGGGTGTGCCTCAACTGGGGATGCATTCCGACCAAGGCGCTCCTGCGCAACGCCGAGGTCGTCTCCCTGCTGGGGCGGGGTAAATACTTCGGCTTCACCGTCACAGGGTTCGAGGCTGACTACGGCGCGGCGGTGGACCGCAGCCGCAAGGTATCTGGACGGCTGGTCAAGGGCATCGGCGTGCTGATGCGCAAGAACGGCGTCGAGGTGATCGAAGGGCACGGGGCGCTGAAGTCACCGCATGCGGTCGAGGTGGCGTTGAATGAGGGCGGCACACGCACCTTGCAGACGCGCAATGTCGTTGTTGCTACTGGCGGACGGGCGCGAACCATCCCCGGCATCACCCCCGACGGCGAGCGAGTGCTGACCTACCGGGAAGCCATCGTGCTGCGCGAGGTGCCCCAGTCGGTGGTCATTGTCGGTGCCGGGCCGATTGGGATGGAGTTCGCCCACGTCTGGCACACATACGGCGCTGAGGTCACCATCGTCGAGATGCTGCCACACGCTCTGCCGTTGGAGGACGAGGAAGTCAGTGTTGAGGTGGAACGCGCCCTCAAGCGACGCAGGGTACGGCTGCTGACCTCCACGCGCGTGCAAGGCGTGGAGACGACCACCGCCGGCGTGCGGGTGAGCGTGGCGGGCGACCAGGGCGAGCAGGTGCTGGAAGCCGAGCGGGTGCTCGTCGCCATCGGTGCGCGGCCCAACAGCGAGAACCTGGGGCTGGCGGAAATCGGCGTGCGAGTGGAGCGGGGGTGCGTCGTCGTGGACGACCACCTGCGCACGGACGTGCCCGGCATCTACAGTATCGGCGACGTGACCGGAAAGTTGCCACTGGCCCACGTCGCCTCGGCCCAAGGCATCATCGTGGCGGAGACCATCGCCGGGGTGGAGACCGTAACGCTGGACTATGAGATGATGCCGCGTTGTACTTACTGTCATCCGCAGGTGGCGAGTTTCGGCCTCACCGAAGCGCAGGCAGTCGAGCGCAACCACCAGGTCAAGGTAGGGAAATTTCTCTTCCGTGCCAACGGCAAAGCACTAGGGTTGGGCGACTACGACGGCTTCGTCAAGATCGTGGCCGACGCGACCAGCGGCGAGATACTGGGCGCTCACCTGGTTGGCCCGGAGGTGACGGAGTTGCTGCCCGAGTTGGTGCTGGCCCATAACTGGGAACTGACGCCGGATGAGATTGCGCGCAGCGTGCATGCTCACCCCACTTTGAGCGAGGCGTTGATGGAGGCCGCGCACGCCGTGTTTGGCAAAGCGATACACGTATAGTGAATGGCCAACAAGATTATCACGTCCACACCCGCTTCTCCTGCGATAGCGAAGCGGAGATGGCGGCTGCCTGCGAGGTGGCCATCGCCCGTGGGATGAGCGAGATCGCCTTTACCGACCACGCCGATTTTGATCCTCTTGACGCCTGCTACGAGTACCTGCGTCCAGCCGCGTACCTGGCCGAAATCGAGCGCTGCCGGAGTGAGTACGGTGACCGTCTGACCATCCGGGCCGGGGTCGAGATAGGGGAGGGACACGTTCACCGGGATCAGGCGGCGGCGCTGCTGGAAGCCCACGACTTCGACTTCGTGCTGGGTTCCCTCCACTGGGTGGATGGCCGGCTCCATTGCGACGGGCGCTACTTCGCCGGTCGCACCCTCGATGAGGGGCTGCGTGCCTACTTCGAGGAACTGGCATGCCTGGCAGCCGAGGCGGACTATGACGTCCTGGCCCACCTCGACACTGTGCGGCGGGCAGCCTACTATGCTTTCGGGCTGCAGGCGCTGGACTACGCGCCATACGAGGAAACGATCCGCCGCATCCTGCGCACCTTGGTCGAGCGGGGCAAGGGATTGGAAATCAACACAGTCACCTACCGGCGCGGGATGGGCGATCCCAGCCCGCCGTTGCAGGTGCTACGCTGGTATCGTGAACTGGGCGGCGAGATTCTCACCTTCGGTTCCGATGCCCACACCCCCGCCGCTATCGGGTCGTGTTTCGACGTAGCGCTGGAGATGGCCCAGGCGGCAGGGTTCACGCGACTGGCGACGTTTGAGCGGCGACAGGTCTACTCGACGAGGATTTGAGTTATGGATAGAGACTATAGGGTCTTGACAGCCTGGCATACATAGGTATAATGCAGGATAGATTGGTATATACCATTAGACCATTCCTCGACACACTGCTGAGAGCACCCTGAAAACTCTGCCACGGCCGCTACGGAAGGAGATTCAGCAGATGGGAACAATCAACATGGTCATGTTCGACCTTTCCGGAACGACAGTGCAGGATGATACAGGCGTTCGGGATTGCTTATATCAGGCGGCGGTTGAGTTCGACCTCAAGACGACGCCGGAGGAAATCCTCCTCCACATGGGGATGAACAAGATCCACCTCTATCAGTTCCTGATCGCCAAGGAGCGGGGCAAGGAGATCGACATCAAGGACTTCGAGAAGATCAAGGACCCCGAGACCTACGATCTGTCCAAGCAGGTTTTCGACCGGTATCAGGAACGGATGATTGAGCACTACAGGAAGAACGTCGAAGAGGTTTCCGGCACTTCCGACGTCTTCCGGTGGTGTCACGAACACGAGATCAAGGTCGCCACCGACACGGGATTCCATCACGCCGTCGTCGAGGCCATCATGGATGGGCTAGGATGGATTCGAGACGGCCTGGTTGACATCTCCGTGGACGTGGAGAGTGTCCCCGGGCAGATCGGACGCCCCGCGCCGTTCATGATCTTCCATGCCATGACGCAACTGGACGTCCAGAGTGTCCACGAGGTGATCAAGATAGGCGACACGCCCGCGGACATGCTGGAGGGTCGCAATGCCGGATGCAGGGGGGTGATCGGGGTGCTCAGCGGCCCCCGTCCCGTGACGGCGTGGGGGAAGTACTGGCACACCCACGTCATCCCCAGTGTGGCTGATCTCCCGGACCTGATCGAATCCGAGTTCCTGTAGACACCTGATTTACGGGAGGAAACGTGAACACCCTATCTTGGACTTTAGATCCCGCAACCATCGGTGAGTACGAGAAGAAGTACGTCCTCCACACCTGGTCGGTCCAAAAGGGCTACAAACCCTTCGTCATTGTCGGCGGGGAGGGGTGCTACTTCTGGGATGGCCAGGGGAAGAAGTATCTTGACTTTGCGTCTCAGTTGGTCAACGTGAATGCAGGCCACCAGCACTCCAAGATTGTCCAGGCGATCAAGGACCAGGCGGAGCGGCTCTGCTACGTGTTGCCCAGCGCCGCCAACGAGCAGCGGGCAATGCTGGCAAAGATGCTGGTGGAGCTGGCCCCTGGGGACCTGTGCAAGGCGTTCATTGTGACGGGGGGAGCCGTGGCAAACGAAAACGCCTTCAAGATCGCCAGAGCCTTCACGGGCAGGCAGAAGATCATCGCCCGGTTCCGGTCCTACCACGGAGCGACCTACGGAGCCAGTTCCGTGACGGGCGATCCCAGGCACAGAGCCGCAGAGCCTGGGGTGCCGGGCACCATTCGGGTCTGGGATCCGTTTTGCTATCGCTGTTTCTTCAAGATGGAGTACCCGCAGTGCGACTTGTACTGTGCGGAGGCGATTCGGGAGGTGATCGAGGTCGAAGGACCCGAGACCATAGCGGCAATCATCGTTGAGCCCATCACCGGGAGCAACTGCCGGATCGTGCCGCCGGACGGATATATGCAGCGGCTACGAAGGATCTGCGACGACTACGGGATGCTCCTCATCTTCGACGAAGTGATGACGGGCTTTGGGCGGACGGGGGAGTGGTTCGCCGCCTATCACTGGGATGTAGTTCCAGACATCATGACCCTTTCGAAGGGGATCAATAACGGCACACTTCCTTTGGGAGCGGTGATGGTGAGGAGGAAGATAGCGGACTACTTTGAGGAGAACTTCCTCTACGCCGGTCTGACACAGTTTGGGAACCCTGTCGCCTGTGCGGCGGGGGTTGCTGCGATCGAGGTTTACAAGGAAGAGGGGATGATCGAGAACTCGAGGGAACTCGGCGTCTATCTCCTGGAAAGGTTGGAAGAGATCAAGGAGAAGCACCCCAGTGTTGGAGACATTCGGGGCAAGGGGCTTTTCGCAGCCATTGAGTTGGTGAAGGACCGAGAGACCAGAGAGCCCTTGGTTCCGTGGACAGTGGAATACTACGAGAAGAAACATCCCCTCACAGGGCAGTTGCTGGGTAGGCTGAAGGAGGAGGGGCTTTACACTTATATGCGGTGGAACGTACTGATGATCTGTCCACCGCTGTGCATCACCAAAGACGAATTGGTCTGGGGGCTGGAAAGAATTGATGACACCCTGACCCTCGCGGACGAGTACATAGCCAAATCCTGAGGCGGTGACCGTATGAGTTCTCACAAAGACTATTCCTGTTTTCAGGAGGGCGACAGACGACTGGAAGCGGCCATGAGTGGCATCCCGGACCGCGTTCCCGTGTACGCGCAGATCCACGAGTTCGTGAGGAAGGAGTTGGGCGTCCCGGCAAAGGAGTTCTATACCACGCCCGACATCCTGGTGCCCGGCGTCCTGGAAATCACGGAGCAATACGGCCTTGACGTGCCATTCGCTGATTATGACGTTTACAACATTGAGGCGGAGGCACTGGGGCAGGAGGTCGTCTACAGCGAAAGCCACGTGCCGGACGTTGACCGAACGAGGCCGCTGATCAGAGACCGAAGTGATCTGAGCAAAATAAGGACGCCCGATTTCGACTCAGACGCTCGTTTTCCCCAGGTACTTGAAATGAACTCCCTGTTCAAGGAACTGACCGGCATCGAGCCGACGTTACAATTCTGCGCCCCTTTCAGCCTGGCGGCAAACATCCGGGGTATTGAGCCACTCCTGATGGACATCTACACTGACCCTGACTTTGCCAGGAGCCTGTTAGATCGTCTCACTGAAGAGGTAATAGCCCCTTGGATCCAGTATCAGAAAGAGCATTTTCCAAACGCGAAAAGTGTATGTGGGAGCGACGCCACCGCGTCTCTTCCCATCGTGAACCCGCACATCCTCAGGGACTGGGTTGCGCCCGACATCCTGCGCCTGCGGGAGTGGTGTGGGCCGGAGGTGTACGTACCCAACTGGGTGGGGGAAAAGTATCTTAAGAATCCTGAAGAAATGCTTGATCTCAAGTTGCAAGTCTGCCCCGATTTTCTGGAAGGGCAGGACCCCGATGTAGAGGCACTTGGCCCAGCGCTTTACAAGGAATACGCAGAACAACGTGATGTCCCTCTGATCCTTGGCATAGGGGCTAGTTTTACCGCTCTGAGTACACCAGCAGAGGTAACGAACAGGGTAAAACACTACATTGAGGTCGGAGGGAAGAACGGCCGGTTCGCCCTATACCTATGCAACCTGGGCCCTACAACTCCTCGGGAGAATGTGAAGGCCGTCATTGACGCTGTTACCACCTACGGTGTTTATCATCAAGGTAGCCCAACCCCTACCCCGTCCACCTCTGCAACGTGGGCCAGGCAACCTTGAGAAAAATACTTAACAACGAAAGGAGCCATTTCTGATGCAGACGCTGCTGCGAAGTGATACAACCGAAGTCAAGATTGACACCGATGGCCCGGTCGTCATCATTGGAGAGAAGATCAACCCCACCGGGCGTAAGAGGTTGGCCCAAGCCCTGCGGGAGGGCAACTTCGATTACGTCCAGGAACTGGCGACCAGGCAGGTCGAAGCGGGCGCCGACGTGCTGGATGTCAACATCGGCGTTCCCGGTCTCGATGAGGTCGCGTTGCTCCCCCAGGTTGTGAAGGCGGTAGCCTCCCGGGTCGAGGTGCCCATCTGCGTTGATTCGGCCAACCACGAGGCGCTGGCGGCTGCGCTGGCCGCCATACCCGGCAAGCCGCTGGTCAATTCGGTCAATGGTGAGGAAGCCGTGTTGCAGGCCGTGCTGCCGATCGTCAAGGACCGAGGGGCGGCAGTGATCGGCCTCACGATGGATGATGACGGGATCCCGAACGACCCGGAGACCCGGTTAGCCATCGCCGGAAAGATCCTGGAACGGGCCGCTCAGATCGGCATCCCGGCTGAGGACGTGGTGATTGATCCGCTGGTGCTGACAGTCGGTGCCGATAACAATGCTGGCATCGTCACCCTGCGGACGATCGAACTCGTTCGACGGGAGTTAGGCGTCAACATCAATCTGGGAGCCAGCAACGTCTCCTTCGGCCTGCCTGATCGCCACACCGTCAACCAGGCCTTCCTGGCTCTGGCCATCGGCGCCGGGGCGAACTGCGCGATCACCGATCCGATGAAACTGACCGCGATCATCCGTGCCACCGACTTGCTCCTCGGTCGCGATTTTTATGCCATGCGCTACATCGCCCATTATCGCTCGTGCTCCCAGAGGAAAGGCTAGCGTAGAGGACAGGTTTTCCGAGGTGCTTACGTCAACTCAATGCTCCAAGAGCCAGCACCTATGAGAAAAGACCACACACCATCTCCCCTCCGCGTGCTGCTCCCGGTGGGCATAGGGACTTGTCTATCGCTCATCGGCGACGCAGCGCTCTATGCCGTTCTGCCAACGCACACGGTAGATGCCGGTGTGTCCGTGGCGAGCGTCGGGATCCTGCTGTCTGCCAACCGCTTCGTCCGACTGATTCTCAACGGCCCGGCAGGCGTGGCTTATGATCGTTGGTGTCGCCGTCGCCTGTTTGTGCTAGCCCTGTTCATCGGTGCATGCTCAACCGCGATCTACGGGCTTACCCAGGGCTTGTGGCCGCTTTTGGTGGGGCGGCTGCTTTGGGGCCTGGCTTGGGCCGGCATCTGGGTCGGTGGCAATACCATCATCCTCGATGTCGCTCGTGACAACAACCGGGGCCGATGGGTCGGCATCTATCAGGTTTTCTTTTTCCTGGGCTCGGCCAGCGGGTCTTTGCTGGGCGGTTTCCTGACCGACAGGCTGGGGTATCACTCAGCGATGAGCATAGGCGCCGGTTTGACACTTATTGGGGCGCTCGTCGCTCTGATA
>JAUWOI010000198.1 GCA_030612185.1 Anaerolineae bacterium | reverse complement strand
ATTGTAGCCTTGTGAGAGCAGCGTGACGTAGGTTAAGGGCTTGAAGGAAGATCCTGGCTGACGTGCTCCGTCCGCAGCGACGTTGAAGTGGCCGTCAATGGACTCGTCCCAGTAGTCCAGGCTGCCGACCATGGCCAGTATCTCGCCGGTAGAGGGGCGGCTGACGACGACGGTCGCGTTGCTGACATTGTGGTCGCGCCCCACGTCACGAGCGCGAAGTGGTGGCAGGAACTGTGCCGCCTCACAGCCGTCAGCAATCGCCTCCTGGATGACGGTGGCCTCGTCCTCGCCGGACAGACGGCGGATGTGAGCACGAGCCGTGCATTGGGCCTGCTGCTGCAGATCCAGGTCGAGGGTGGTGTAGACCCGCAGTCCGCCGCGATACACGGTCTCGGGGCCGAATTGGGGCATATCCTCCAGTTGTTTGCGTACGTAGATGGAGAAATGCGGGGCCAGGATGTCGAAGCGTTCGACGAGGACAGCAAGATTCCAGGTCTCGTACTTGGCGGCGACCGCCTCTGCGGGGGTGATACAGCCTTGATGCACCATCGCGTCGAGCACGATATGCTGGCGCTCGCGGGCGGTATCCGGGTCGTCGAAGGGGTTCATGCGTGGGAACTGTGGGATGGCGGCCAACGTGGCAGACTCGGCCAGCGTCAGTTCGCTGGCGCTCTTGTCAAAGTACACACGGGCCGCGGCCTCGATGCCGTTGGCCAGATTGCCATAGAAGTTGGTGTTCAGGTACCACTCCAGGATTTGCTCTTTGCTGTACTTCTGCGAGATGCGGTAGGCCAGCAGAATCTCGGTGACTTTGCGCTCGTAGTCCTCCCACCCGGGGCCCTCCGCGCTGACGTAACGCCGCTCGGGCTCAATGACGATGTTTTTGATCAGTTGTTGGGTGATTGAGGAACCACCCTGGATCTGCTGGCCCCGGATGTCGGCCCAGAAGGCACGGGCGATACCGCGCAGGTTGATGCCGGGATTCTCCCAGAAGTCGCGATCCTCAGTGGCGACAGTGGCGCAGATGAAGTCGTCTGAAATCTGGTCCAGCGTGACCCAGGTACGGTCGCCGCCGTAGGGATCAATCACCTCGTAGAGAAGCGTCTGACCAGCGCGGTCGTAGATTTTAGTGGTCTCGAAGTTCTCCTCAGCGGTCTCGATCTGCTCCGGCTCAGGCAGATCCTGGGTGAAGTAGACGTAGACGCCAGCGGTGGCACCCACCCCGCTGAGCACAACCCCCGTGGTCACGAACAGCACCACGAGCAGCAGGATACCGACGATGCGGAGCAACTGACGTGAGCCGGTTCGTTCCTTGGCGCGGCGACGGTGGCGTCGCTGCAAGGCCATGTAGCGGACGATGCGGATTGGTGTCATGATCCTATACCCCCTTCCAGACGATGTGCGCAAATCGTACCAGAAAGCGGACAGATTGGCAAGTCGGGCAGCGAATGAGGAGCATTGGAAAGTCAAGGGCCGGAACCGATTCAATTTGCCGCTTGTGCCGACTCGTGCTAGAATTGGTCTGCCATGACACGAGTCGTATTTATGGGCACGCCCGAGTTCGCCGTCCCGGTGTTGGAGGCGCTGGCCGACGCGCACCGGGTGGTCGGCGTCGTCACGCAGCCGGACCGGCCAGCCGGGCGCGGGCGGCGGTTGGCACCGTCGCCGGTCAAGCAGGTGGCGCTGGAGCACGGCCTGATGTTATCTCAGCCACACTCGCTGCGCACGCCGGAGGCGGTTGCCCAACTGTCAGCCTGGAAGCCGGAGGTTTTCGTCGTGGCGGCCTTTGGGCAGATTTTGCCGCAAGACGTGCTTGACCTTCCCCCTCACGGCTGCCTCAACGTTCATGGCTCGCTGCTCCCCCGCTGGCGGGGTGCGGCCCCGGTGGCAGCGGCTATCCTGGCCGGCGACGAGGTCACCGGCGTAACGATCATGCAGATGGACGCGGGGCTGGATACGGGGCCGATCCTGGCCCAGCAGGCGGAACAAATCCGGCCAGGCTATACACGGGCGGCGTTGGAGGAGCGGCTGGCGCGGCTGGGGGCCGAGTTGCTGGTGGAGACGTTGGTCGCGTACCTGGCGGGCAGCCTGCTGCCCCGATCCCAGCCGGATGAGGGAGCAACCTACGCCGGACAATTACGCAAGGAGGACGGCTGGCTCGATTGGTCGTGCCCGGCTGTCGAGTTGGACCGGCGGGTGCGGGCGTTCACCCCATGGCCGGGCGCTTTCACGATGTGGCGCGAGCGGCGGCTCAAGGTGCTACGGGCTGTGCCGTTGCCCGCGTGGCGAGGAGACGCGTCACTAGGCACGGTGGTCGCGCTGGCGGGCGGGGTGGTCGTCGCCACGGGCGAAGGGGCATTGCGCCTGGAGGAGGTGCAGTTGGCTGGCAAGCGTCCGATGGACATCGGGGCCTTCCTTCGGGGCCAGCGCGATCTTGCTGGTAGTGTACTTGCACAACCTGGGCGCACGGTGGTATAATCTAAAGCGTAAAACGCAAAACGTAAGCGGGCCCCAGGGTGAAGTCATCCTCACGTTTTACGGTTCACGTTTTGTGCCAATCACTTCATTGACTCACGGTCATCAGCAACCCATTGTCACTATTCAGATACTTGTGGAGGATAAGGTATGTCTGGTCACAGTAAATGGTCTACCATCAAACATAAAAAAGCCGCCACGGATGCCAAGCGGGGCAAGATTTTCACCCGGCTGGCACGGGAGATCGCCCTCGTAGCGCGTGAGGGGGGCGGCAACCCCGACGTAAACTTCAATCTGCGCCTGGCCGTGGACAAGGCCAAGTCCGCCAACATGCCCAAGGATAACATCGAACGGGCCATCAAGCGCGGCACCGGGGAACTCAAAGGGGAAGAGTTGTCCGAGGTGACGTACGAGGGGTATGCCCCTAATGGGGTTGCCCTGCTGTTGCAGGTGGTCACCGACAACAAGAATCGTGCCGTCGCCAACGTCCGCCGTATCATCACCCGGCAAGGTGGAACGTTGGCCGACGCGGGCGCTGTCGCCTGGCAGTTCGACCGCAAGGGATACATCGGGATTGCGCCCGACGGGGTAGATCAGGACACTCTCTTTGAGGTCGCGGTGGAGGCAGGAGCCGAGGACGTCGTGTTCGGAGACGACCTGATCGAGGTCTATGCCGAACTGGAGAACTTCCAGGCAGTGCGACAGGCGTTGCAGGAGGCGGGCATCTGCTTTGAGACAGCCGAGTTGGCGATGATTCCCAAGACGACGATGCAACTGGGGGAGAAGGAGACCCTTCAGGTGATGGGGGTCATTGAGGCACTGGAGGAACTGGACGACGTCCAGCAGGTCTACTCCAACCTGAGCATCAGCGACGAGGCGATGGCCAGGTACGAGGCGGCGGCCTGACCCCCGATGCGCGTACTCGGCATTGACCCTGGCACCGCCATCACGGGCTATGGTGTGGTGGAGGAGGTGCAAGGCGACCTGAAATCGCTGGCGTTCGGAGTGGTCAGGACGCCGGCAGGTCAGCCTCTCCCCGTGCGCCTGCAACTGATCTACCGGGAGGTGAATGCGCTGGCGAAGGAGTGGGAGCCAGGTGCGGCTGCGGTGGAGGAACTCTTTTTTAGTAGCAACGTGCGCACGGCGATGAGCGTGGGCCAGGCGCGTGGGGTGACGCTCCTGGCCCTGGCCGATGCGGGCCTCACCGTGGCCGAATACACGCCGCTGACGGTCAAGCAGGCGGTGACCGGGTACGGGAACGCGGATAAGGCACAGATACAGGAGATGGTGCGGCTGCTATTGGGATTGGCGGAGGTACCGCGCCCTGACGACGCAGCCGACGCGCTGGCAGTCGCCATCTGTCACCTCCACTCGGCCCGCCTGACTGGGCTCTCTGAAGAGTGAGTACAGGAGTGAATACAAGATGATCGCCAGGCTCAGCGGGACGGTGTGGAGCATCGGGGAGAGTCACGTGGTAGTCCGCGCTGGAGGGATTGGCTTACAGGTGCAAGTGCCCTCTGGCGTGTTGGCGCAATTGGATGGCGTGGGCCAACCGGTGGAGTTGTTCACCCACCTGAACGTGCGCGAAAACGAACTGGCGCTCTACGGCTTTCTCACCGAGGAGGAACTGGCGCTGTTCAGACTTCTGCTGAGCATCTCCGGGATCGGCCCGAAGGTCGCGCTGGCGTTGCTGGGCACTGTTTCGCCGGACGCACTCCGCCAGGCTGTGGTACAGGAAGAGCCGGGCCTGCTATCCCGGGTGCCGGGCATCGGGCCGAAGACCGCCAGGGCGATCATCTTTCATCTGAAGGACAAACTCATCCCCACTGGGGCGGCGGCAGCGCCTCTGTTGGGTGATACCGACGTCGAGGTCATCGCCGCACTGACTGGCGTGGGCTTCAGCCTGGTCGAGGCACAGGCGGCGCTCCAGAGCCTGCCGCGAGACGAGGACTTGCCCGTCGAGGAGCGGGTGCGCCAGGCGTTGGCCTACTTCGCCAGGCCCTAGCCCCTATTCAGACAGCGGCAACTTCATCGTGAAAGTGCTGCCCTTGCCCACCTCACTCTCCACCTCGATGCTGCCCCCGTTAGTCTCGACCAGGTTCTTTGATACCGCCAGGCCCAGCCCGATGCCCTTGGCCTTGGTGGTGAACAGTGGCTCGAAGATCTTTCCCAGGTTCTCCTGGGGGATGCCGCAGCCGGTGTCGGTGATGGAGATGGAGATTAGAGATTGGAGATTGGAGGTTGGAGATAAATCACTGGATACCGTGGCGGCGATAATCAGGCGGCCGCCATCGGGCATGGTCTGGTAGGCGTTGGTGACCAGGTTGAGCAGCACCTGGCCTATCTGCCGGGGGTCTACGAACACGGGCGGCAGGTTGGAGCGTATCTCGGTGGTCACTTCCACATCCTCAGGCGGAGGTCGTCTCTCCAACACCTGGACCACCAGGTCGGAGACGGCTATCTCCTCCCTCTCCGGCGGCCGGGTGCGTGAGAAGTCCAGGATGCCTGAGATAATCTTCTCTGCACCGTGGATCTCCGAGGAGATGATGCCCAGGTATTCCCTGGTGGTCTCGTCGGTGTCGGGGAGGGTCATCTGGAGGAAGTAGATGGCGTTGGAGATCACGCCCAGGGGGGTGCGCAGTTCGTGGGCCACGCCGCCGGCCAGTTGCCCCAACACGGCCAGACGCTCCTTGCGGATCAGTTGCTCCTGGGCATCTTGGAGTTCCTGGGTGCGCTGCTCTACCATTTCCTCCAGTCGTTCGGAGTATTCCTTCAGCGCTTCCTCCGCCCGCACCCGCTCGGTCAGTTCGCTCTGAACTGCCCCGTACAGTCTGGCGTTTTGAACTGCAGCGGCGGCCACGTTGGCCATAGCGGCAAGGAGATCAATATCCTCCTGGGTGTATGCATCCAACCAGGGGCTCTGCAACTGCATCACGCCAATAGTCTGGCCCCCGATTCTCATCGGTACGTAAAGCGCCGAGTTGGCGGAGTCTTCCGGCCCCTCCTCCGGCGGTGGTCCTGCGCTGATGCTGCCGTTCTTCTCGACCGTGTACTCGGTCTTGCCTTTCTCCCTCGACTTGCGGAAATCAGGGGTGTAGAGCGGCCTACCTATGCGGATCACCTGGCTTTGAGCGCCCTGCCCCGGTTCGGCCAGGGGAATAGGAGGGAACTCTGTGACGTCTACGGGCGTGCCTTTGTACGTTGCGTACTCCGCCCGGATGAGTTGTGTCTCGTCATCGTAAGAGGAGACGACAAATCCCCAGGCATCCACCAGCGCCTGTATGTGCTGGTAGATGGTATAGTAAATCTTGTCGAGATCTCGGGTTTCTCCCAACGCAAGAGCCAGTTGATTGACAGCGATCTGTTGATCCAGGCGGCGTCGCGCTTTTTCCTCCGCCCGCTGCAGACTGGTTATCATCTGGTTGAACGTGGTGGCCAGTTGGCCCACTTCATCCTGTCCTTCTACCGCAACACGTTGACTGAGGTTGCCCGTGTGAGCAATCGCCCGGGTAGCCTCCACGAGGTGCTGGATAGGATAGGTGATGCTTCGTGCAGTCATGACGGTGACGAGCGTCCCCATCCCGATGGCAACCAGCAAGACCCCTAGCGAGACAAAGGCAATCACGTTAACGGAGGCCAGCGCTTCGGCCCGCTCTTGCTCCACCACAATGGACCATCCCGATTTCCCTCCCACCGGACTGTATGAGGCCAGCAGACGTGCGCCGCTGATGGGGTCGGTGTATTCGGTCTGTCCCTCGTAGCCGGCGAGAACCGGCCTCAACTCTGGTGCGAGCGGCTGTCCAATGTAGGCCCGGTCTGGGTGGGCAATAACTGTGCCCTCCCGCGAAACGATGAAAGCCCGTCCCGTTTGCCCAACGCTGGTTTTGTCTATCCGGCGCCAGATGTCGCGCAAGTCTATTTCGGCCACGACAACCTGACTCGACTGCCCTGGCTCTACCGCGATGGGCGCGCCCAAGTAGACGATGGGAACCTGGTCGGCTCCCACAATGTAGGTGGCGGATAAGAATATATCTCCGCCTCTTGCTGCTTCGTAGGCTGTTGATATTTCTTCCGTCAGCGAGATCGGGGGACGGCTGATGATTTCCTCGACGTCTCGAACAGCCAGCAGATCCTCCAGGGGATCGGCCAGGTGCACCAGGAGGTAGCCATCGCCGTCGAACAGGTATAGAGCGCGGTAGGTGAGGGGAGAGGCGCGGCGCAGTTCCAGCATCGCGCGCACCTGGAGAGCCAGCATCTCGGCGGATTCTTCCAATTGATACGTGAACAGACGCACGTTGCCCCAGATGTTATCGAACTGGGCATTGATATCTCTGGCAACGTACCGGGCCAGTTGGTGGTTGCGCTGGTTCACCTCACGTCGCACACCTGCTTGCCCGGTGCGGAACGACAGATAGCCCAGCAGGACTAGCGAGAACAGCAGCGTGACGATGCTTGAGACCAGTAGCCTGCGGCGCAGGCTTCCGCCCCACCAATTTCTGAGCCGATGGATTAGAACCATTTTACTCACCTGGTACTTCTACTACGATTTCACCTGTTATGATCTGTTGCTTCAACGCTTCCAACTTCTCCATCATGGCGCCGGTGACCAGGTTTTCGTCAAAGGGACCCAGCGACAAACCTTCCTCTTCCAGGCCCAAAGAGCGGGTGCCCGGTGCAAATTGGTCATTCAGCACCTCGTCCACCAGCGTCAGCACGGCCGTATCAACCCGTTTGGGGCGATTGCCCACGACGTTACCGGGGGCGAGATACCGTTGGTCGCCGCTGGTGCCGATGGTCAGATTCCCGGTTTCCTTGGCCGCTTCGATGATGCCCAGGCCCGTCCGTCCGGCACCGTTGTAGATCACGTCTGCCCCCGCCTCGTACTGGGCCAGGGCCAGAGACTTGCCGGTCTCTGGATCGGTAAAGGTGCCAGCCATAGCGGAGATGACCTCGACGCTGCTATCCTGGTAGGCAATACCCTGTTTGAATCCACTCTCAATGCGCCGGATGATGTTTATGTCCATGCCACCAACAAAGCCTACGATTTTGCTTTCCGTCAACATCGCGGCCAGGACACCCATCAGGAAATCCCCTTCCTGT
>JAUWOI010000073.1 GCA_030612185.1 Anaerolineae bacterium | reverse complement strand
ACACCTGCTCATCGCCGGCACGACCGGCTCTGGCAAGTCGGTCTGCATCAACGCCATCATCGCCGCGTTGCTCCTGCAAAATACTCCCGCCGACCTGAAGTTCTTGCTGGTGGACCCCAAGCGGGTGGAGTTGACGGGGTATAACGGTATCCCGCACCTCTTATCGAAGGTCGTGGTAGAAATGGAGCGAGTGACGGGCGCGCTCCAGTGGGTGCTGCGCGAGATGGACGGGAGATACCGCCGCTTCTCCGAGGTGCGCGCCACCCATATCCGTGACTACAATGAGCGCGCCGCGCCGAGCCTCGGCGAAAAGCAACTGCCCTACCTCGTGGTCGTCGTGGACGAACTAGCGGACCTGATGATGATGGCACCGCAAGAGACAGAGCGCGCCCTCTGCCGCATCGCCCAGATGTCGCGGGCGACCGGCATCCACCTGGTGATCGCCACTCAGCGCCCCAGCGTAGACGTGGTCACGGGGCTCATCAAGGCCAACTTCCCGGCGCGCATCGCCTTCAATGTGGCCTCGTCCGTGGATTCGCGGGTTATCCTCGACAGGCCCGGCGCTGAGCAACTGTTGGGCCAGGGCGATATGCTGTTCCTGCCCCCCGATGCCCCCACCCCCTTGCGCCTGCAGGGCGCTTTCGTCTCCGACGAAGAACTGCGCCGGCTGGTGCAGTACTGGAAGGGACAGGCGAGGCCGGAGGCGATACCGGTCAAAAAGTCAGTGCAACAACCGCTGTGGGAGGAGATGCGCCAGCGGGAGCAAGAGGTGCAGTTCGAGGACGAGTTGCTGCCCGACGTGATTGACCTGGTCTTGCGGGAGAACCGGGCCTCTATCTCGCTTCTGCAGCGCAAACTGCGCATCGGCTACACGCGGGCGGCGCGGCTGATGGACATCCTTGAAGAGAAAGGGGCCGTAGGGCCGCAGCCACCGGGCGGCAAGGCACGCGAAGTCTTCCCCAGCGCGGCCCGCGCGCTACTCCACCCCCAGGGAGAAGGACGGTGAATTATGCGCTTCACAAATTGCGTATTGCTCCAAAGTCGCATCTCCTGCTCTAATCTGGGCCGTCCTTCCCATCTGCAGTTCTCCGCCAGCGCCACCAAACCCCCACCGGGTAGCCGGCCATCTTGGCGACATCGCCCGTGACACGGATAACCGACACCCACAGCAGCGCCTGCAGTTTCTGAATGGGGCTCAGGCCGCCCCACGTTCGCGCCAGCCGCCGCCAGCCCACCCAGAACATCCCCCGTACACCGATCAGGTAGAGCGTCCACCACCACGGGCTGATCAATGCCCCGGCGACAGCGACGAGCGGCACAGCGACCAGATAGGCCAGGTAGCGGATGGCGTGTCGCCTGCGCCACAGGTCCGCCTTGCCGTCACCGCGCGCGTAGCGGTAGTATTGTGCGAAGAAAGCACGCAGGCTAGAGCGCGGACGAAAGCAGACCGTCGCTTCAGGCGCAAAGACGAACGGCCCGTACTGATCGCGTATTTGGAAGTCAAAGATCAAATCCTCACAATAGTCGAGCCATTCAGGGTAGCCCCCCACCGCCGCCCAGGCGCTCTTGCGAAAGGCGACCGAGCGGCTGGATGGGTTGAAATGCATTGGGTCAACCTCCTGTAACTCCGGGAGCACCGTCGCGCCCATTGCCGTCTCGAAGACCGTCTGCGGATCGGGAACGAAGAAGCCGGCAACGGCCTGTGTTCCTGCGTCTTCAAACGGCGCGACGATCTTCTCCAGCCACTGCGGGCTTAAGCGCACGCCCGCGTCGGTTGCGGCGATGATTTCGCCCGTGGCAGCCTCGATTGCTGCGTTACGTCCCTGTGAGATGTTGCACCCCGGTCGCCGGATGACGCGCAACGGCAGGCGGCTTTCGGCCTCCAGCAGCGGTAGCGTGCCATCGGTCGAGCCGCCGTCGCAGATGACCACCTCGTCCGGGAGATGGGTTTGGGCGGCCAGGCTGTCCAGCAGATGGAGCAGGCTGCTGGCCTCGTTCAGTACTGTGGCGATGACGGAAATACGCATCGGCAGTAATTATACACGACGGCACGCCCGCCGCCAAGCCCCGGTTTGCTCGCCAAAGATTTGACATTTGTGCGCAAATATGATATAGTAACAATGTAGGACGTGGTAAGTTCAGGTAGCGATATCTATTCCGCCCGGGCTTGCGAGGCCTGGGCGGTTTGTGTATCTGCTTTCTAATTGGCGGAACTTGAACCACTTCGGCCTACAGAATATTGTAAGTGTCACAAGTATCACAAGTAAGGAGTATAAAAGGTGAACGAGAGAGAAACGGGAGCAGTCAAGTGGTTCAGCAATGCCAAGGGCTACGGGTTTATCTCGCGCGACGAGGGCGGGGATGTGTTTGTCCACTACTCCGCCGTCGAAGGCGCGGGCTTCCGGACGCTCGACGAGGGCCAGCGAGTCGAATTTAACGTCGAACAAGGCCCCAAAGGCTTGCAGGCCACTCATGTCACCCCGCTGGCGGGCTTCTAAGCGCGGTGGCAGCAAGCCATAAGAGGAGGCAGTGTGACCAAGAGACTATACATCGGTAACCTGGGTTATAACGTGACCAACGACTCTCTAAAGGAGTTGTTCGGCACTGTCGGCGAGGTTGTGTCGGTCAACGTCATCACTGACCGCATGACGGGGCGATCGCGTGGCTTCGGCTTTGTCGAGATGGCGGAGAACACAGCCGCGCAACAGGCCATAGAGCAACTTGATGGCCGTGAGTTGGATGGTCGGGCGATCAAGGTGGCGGAGGCCCGTCCGCAACAGCCCCGTGGCTTCCGCGACGAACCACGCGGGGGACGGCGACGCGGCTACTAAAGCGCACCGCATAAGCACAGACAAAAAAAGAGCCGTGCACATCTGGCCATGTGCCAGCGTGCACGGTTTGTCGTTTCCGACCCGCCGGTCAGAATGTCTGCTCCTCCAGTTCCCCCCGCACCGTCTGCAGCAGCGCTTCAGCCTTCAGCTCAGCCAGTGTGTAACAAGGAGCCTCCAGGTGCTCGGCCAGTGCCTGTGCCAGCCCCTGGTCGAAGGCCTCGTGCTCCATATTGATCACCACCGAGCGGATGTGGGCCTGCGGGAACATCTCCGCGATGCGGTAGGCCTCCTCCTGCGGCAGCAGGTTCATCATCGAGACGTTGCCCGCACCATCAGTGAGTAGCACCATCAGTGGCATTAAATCAGGTATCTTCCGCAACTCGCGGGTGATGACCTCGTAAGCAGTCTGTAGGCCGGCCGAAAGGGGGGTCTTTCCGCCAACGGGAATGTCGATCAGCGCCCGCCGCGCCAATTCGACGCTGTTGGTAGGGGGGAGCACGATGCGGGCGTCGTTTTTCTGGAAGACGACCAGTCCTACCCGATCGCGCTGCTGGTAGGCGTCTGTCAGCAGCGACATGACGGCCCCCTTCGTCGCCTGCATACGCTCGGCCACCGCCATAGACCAGGAGGCGTCCACGACGAAGAGCACCAGGTTGGCAGCGCGTCTCACGCGCACCTTGCGCTGGTAGTCTTCGGGGCGTAACGCCAGCGCGGGGCCGCCCTCGCGCCGGCGCTCTCTCTGGTGGGGAGCAGCGGCGCGGAGTGTAGCATCGAAGGCCAGGTCGCTAGGATCACCGGGGGAAGGGCGGGCCTGGACGTAGCGGCCACGCTTGCGGTCGGTGCGGGTCCGGCTGCGGCGCCCACCACTGGAGCGGGTCAGCCGGTCAAGCGGCGTATCCAGGCGACGTGGGGTGAAGTCCTCGCCGGTGGCGACTTCCTCACCGCCCTCCCACCAACGTCCCTCCGACGGCCACTGGGGGACGGTCTGCAGCATCGGCTCCCGCATTGCCTCGGAGCGCTCGGTGGGAGGCTCTTCGTCACGCGTCTCCCCGGCTACGCTTTTTTTTTACCGGCTAATTCAGTGGCCTCGTCGCTCTCTTGCTCGACCTCGGCCGGGTTTTGGACGCGGGCCTCAGCCAGCCGCTCCGAAAGGTCCCCCAGCGTGACCTCCGCCTTCTGTAATGGGTGTCGCTTCAGCCGATGGGGCAGCGCCAGTTCTGTGGCCAACAGGATATCGCGGTCGCTCAGGTGAGTGTGCCTCTCGAAGGCAGCGTGGGCGCGGGCGGCCTTGAGCACCACCAGGTCGGCACGGTGGCCGTCTACTCCCAACTCGCCCATCATCGTCGCGATGGTCGCCAGGTCCGACTGAGAGTATTTGACCTGGGGCAGAAGTTCGCGGGCACGGGCGATCTCCTTCGAAAGCGCCTGCTCCCGAGACACCCACTCCTCGCAGAACCCAGCGGGGTCGGCTTCGTAGCCCAGATTTCGCTCCATAATCGCCATACGGGCGGCTGGGTCGCGGATACCCTGAATGTCCACGCAGAGCGCGAAGCGGTCGAGAAGTTGGGGGCGCAGGTCCCCCTCCTCCGGGTTCATCGTGCCTATGAGGATGAAGCGGGCAGGATGGCTGAAGGAGATGCTCTCTCGCTCGACGATGTTGACCCCCATCGCCGCCGCGTCGAGCAGTAGGTCCACGACGTGATCATCCAGCAGGTTGACCTCGTCCACATAGAGGACGCCCCGGTTGGCTGCGGCGAGGACTCCCGGCTCGAAGTGTCGCTCTCCCTTTTGGATGGCACGCTCAATGTCCAGCGTACCAACGACGCGGTCCTCGGTTGCACTGACGGGCAGATCCACGAAGCGGGTGTGCCTATGGGCACGGGGCAGTTCCTCACCCGCTTCGGCCCGCTCGCGGCACTCAGTGCACCATGTCGCTGGCTGGTCGGGGTCGCAGCCGAAGGGGCAGTCGGCGACCGCTTCGATCTCAGGCAGCAACGCGGCCAGCGCGCGTGCGGCAGTAGACTTCGCTGTGCCGCGCTCGCCCCGGATAAGCACTCCGCCGATTTGGGGGTGAATAGCGTTGAGTATCAGGGCGCGCCTCATGCGCTCCTGTCTGACGATAGCAGTAAACGGGAAAATAGGTGGCATTTGACGTAAACCGTAAGACGCAATTGCGCTAAAATGTAACACTCGACCGGCTCTTATTATACCTCAGATTGCCGGAAACCGGTAACCCAAAGTTACTTATATGCGACTTATGTCCTATAGACACGCCGCGCCGTCTGTGGTATCATTAGAGCACCTATGGACGCACTACCTCCAGAGTTTTTGATATTAGTCGTTGCGGTCGTTTCCGCCCTGGTCGGGGGTCTGCTCACGTGGACCGTCAGTTATATAAGTGGAGGGGGGAAAAGCAAGAGGCAGCATCGCCGGCTGCCTGCCGCCACGGCACAAGGGGAATCAGAGGCCCCTGCACCGGCAGGCGAGCAAGAATTGCTGCGCGTCTCACGCACGAAGAAGGGTAGGCTGGCTGTCTTCGTGCAGGGCCAACGCTACCGCCGCCTGCTGGAGATCACCGAGCCACAGGTGGGGCGCGAAACGATCACAGCCCTTAAGGCCGTGCTAACGTTTGCCGAAGGCTGGCTTCCCTCGACGTTGCAGTCGCCGTCTCAGCCTGCTCCCAGGCGATCCACTGTGGATGAAGAAGCCTTTCTGGAGCAATTGCGCCAGAGTGATCTGTTCTCCTTGGACAAGCCGTCTGGACTGCGTGGCCGACCGAGGAGTCGCCCGTCGTCGCCTCGCCAACTGGAGCCGCTGCTGACCCCGGCAGACGAGATCAACGACCTGGTGCGGCAGCGGTTGCGGGAGCAGCCGGAACTGGCCAGGCACAGCATCCGCCTGACTACCGGAGAAGACGGTGGCCTCTGCATCCACGTGGGCCTGCAAACCTTCGACGCGGTGAACGATATCCCCGATCTTCAGGTGCGGGCACTTATCCAAGACGCCATTCGCGAGTGGGAGGCCGGCTAGCGCGAGTCCTGGGCAATGCAAAAGGCCGCTACCTTCCCGGCAGCGGCCCGGTACTCGTGTCTGTCTGGCCTAGCGTGACGACTTGAGGCCACAGGTGGCGCACGAGGCTGAGGGCGTGCAGGAACCGCACGACGCCCCCGCTCCCGCGATCACTCCCTCACTTCCAATGGCCGAGAATAGCGAAATCGCACGACACGTGTTCTCGCTGCCGCACTTGGGGCAGGCGATGGGCGCATCCGCATCCGATATCGCCCGCAAGGCGTCGAAGCGCATCTCGCAATCGGAACACTTGTACTCGTATAGCGGCATCGTCTTTTTTGCCTCGGACTTCCTCGGCCCCCTCTGGCCTTCTCAGTCTTGCAAGGTAAATTGTACTCCCATTTAGCCTCACCGTCAAGGCTACCAGCCCACATCCGCTATCCAATGAACCCCAGTGCCTATCCCGCCCTCCGCGAAGGCCGCTACTCCCTACTTTGTTCTATGACAGAGATTGTGATATAATCACTCTGTGAGTCTTGGGCAGGTTTCGAATATCAGAGCAGACAGGAGGTCAATTTATGGAAGCCACCACCACCCAGTTCAAGCGCTGCGATTTGGTCAAAGCGACCGGCCGCATTGATAGCCAAACCGCGCCGCAATTGGCAGAGGCATTCAGCGCAATCAACGAAGCCGAGCGATTCAAAATCGTGTTTGATATGGGCGGCGTAGATTATATCTCCAGTGCCGGTTTGCGGGTGATGATTGACGTGCAGAAGACGTGTAAACGTTGGAATCGAGGGGAGATGGTCCTGGCCAACCTGCCCCAGCGAATCTACGAGGCTCTGGACCTGGCGGGCTTTGTGCCGCTCTTCAAACTCTTCGATGATGTCGTCGAGGCGGTCGGGAGTTTTTAGCGCTGACGCTTGAAGGCTACTCTCCTGGCACAAAACGTGAGGCGTAAGGACGACTCCACTTCGGGGCCGGATCATGCTTCACGTTTTATGTTTCAGCATGGACACCTCGCAAACAATTACCTTTCCCGGCCGGTTCGATAGTCTGGCTGCTATCAGTGAGTTCGTCATTCGCGCCGCCGAGGCCGCCGGGCTGGGCGCACGTGCCATCTGCGCGGTGCAAATGGCGGTGGATGAGGGCTGCTCCAACATCATCGAACACGCCTATGGCGGTGAAGGGCACGGGACCATCGAGTGTACCTGTCGCATCAAAGATGGCGATCTGACCGTGACGCTCCGCGACCACGGCCGTCCCTTCGACCCCACCAGTGTGCCCGAACCAGACATCCACGCCACTCTTGAGGAACGCAGATGCGGTGGCCTGGGGCTATACTTTGTGCGTCAACTGATGGATGAAGTTCATTTTGAGTTCACGCCGGATTCGGGCAATGTGTTGACGCTGGTGAAGCGCAAGGAGGCCCTACCTTGAGCGGCACATCACAGCCGGCCGAGTGCCTGGAGTGGCGACAATTCCTCAACCTGGGCGAGCAACTGGCAGCCCAGCCGACGGTCGTTACCCAACGGGAATTCATCGTGGAGGCGGCTGCTCGGCTGGTGGGAGGCCAGGCCGACCTCTGGCTGGCCGAGCCGTTTCACCATCTGCCAGGTTCCGAGGAATCAACGTCATTTCCCGCCGATCCCCCGTCCGACTTACTGCGGCGTGCCCTCGACAGTGGAGAGGTCGAAAAGGCCTCCGCGCCGGCCATCGCCATGCCGTTACTCGCCCGTGACACCATTCTGGGCGTGTTGGAGGTGAAACGTCCCGGAGGCCTGCCTTTCAGTGATGCTGAGGTCGGACTTCTCGACGGCCTGGCCACCCAAGCGGCCATTGCCTTGCAGGCCACCCGGCTCCACGAGGACCTCCGACGCCGTGCCGATCAACTCTCGACCGTGGCTGAAATCAGCCGTGCCATTACTTCCATCCTGAACCTGGACACCCTTCTCAATAAAGTGGTGGCACTCATTCACAAGCGGCTTGGGTATCCCTTTGTGCATCTCTTCACCGTAGACCACGCTCACCGGCAAATAGTCTATCGGGCTGGCCTACCTCTCCCTCCTCCCAGGGGGGAGCCAGAGGGAGGTGGCCCGGCTTGCAGCCTGGATGATTCCGAGGGCATTGTCCCTTGGGTGGCCCGCCACGGGGAGACGGTACTTGCCAACGACGTGAGCCGCGATTCCCGCTATCGCCCATCGGGGTTACCGCCGGTCAACACACGTGCCCAACTGGCTGTGCCGCTCGCCTTCGGTGGCGAGGTCTTGGGCGTGCTCGACGTGCAGAGCGATCGCAGGGACGCCTTTGGCGACGACGACCGCTTCCTATTCGAGGCTCTGGCCGACAGCGTGGCCATCGCTATTCGCAACGCTAACCTGTATCGCTCGGAGCAATGGCGACGCCAGGTCGCCGACAGTATGCGAGAGGTGGCTGGTCTCCTCTCCGCCGGCGTGGCACTCGACCAGGTGCTCGACGCCATCCTGGCCGAGTTAGAGCGCACCCTCCCCTGCGACGCGGCCGCCGTATGGCTTTTGCACGATGATGACCTGCGCCTGGCCGCTATTCACGGCTACGCGGCGGAAATGTGCGTCGGCGACTTCTCGCCCGACGCAGGCCCCTGGCTCGGCCAGGCGCTGAACGCCGACCAGCCCACCATTCGTACCACCCAGTCCCCTTTTGAGCCGCTGGGAACCGCCCTGGGGTTTCCGCCCGACTACTCCGCGATTGCCGCACCGCTGCGCGCAGGCGACCGGCGGCTGGGGTTGCTGACCTTGGCCCACCGCACCCCCGGACGCTACGGGGCTGAGTCTCGGGCGATGACGGCCGCCTTTGCCTCCTATGCCGCTGTCGCCATCGAAAACACCCGCCTGTACCAGGAAACCCAGGAACTGGCCCGGATCTCGACGGTGATGCTTCAGGTGGCCGAAGCCACCCGGTCGCTGACCACCCTTGATCAGGTACTTGAGACCGTGGTCCACCTCATGCCGATGCTGGTCGGCGTGGACCGATGCGCCATCCTCTTGTGCGATGAACCCGCCGCAGCCTTTGTGCCGGCCGCTGCTTACGGGCTCAGCCCGGCGCAGCAGGCTACCTTTGACCAGTGGCACATTGCGCTGGGCGACGAGCCGGCTTTCGACGACCTGCGCCTAGATAGGGCTCCCATCTTCATCTATGATGTGATGACCGATTCCAGGCTGTCGGGTCCAGTTGTCTGGGCGCTCGGTTTCGAGTCGCTACTATTGCTGCCCCTTCTCGCCCAAGGTGAGGTGCTGGGCGCGATGCTGATTGATTATCAGAGCGATTGGTCCGAGTTCGGCACCGTGGGGACGCTCCGCGATGAGCGACTGGTGATCATCCAGGGGATTGCTCTCCAGACAGCAGCCGCCGTCGAAAACACCGGACTGCGGGAAGCGCAGCAGGAGGAAGCCTACGTGTCGGCCGCATTGCTCCAGGTGGCGCAGGCGGTGGCCAGTTTGAATAATCTGGACGACATTCTGAGTGCCATCGTCCGTATCGTGCCCATCCTGGTCGGCGTCGAGCGATGCATCATTTTCTTATGGGATGATGACCAATCTGTCTTCCGGCCAACACAGGCCTACGGGGTCCCCCGTGACACGGAAACGGCATTCCTGGCCCGGCGCTACGTGCCTGGTGACTTCCCCCTCCTTGATGCCGTCCGTGAGCGCGACAGCCTGATTGCCCACTCTGGGGGAGACGATCTGACCCCGCCTGACTTTATCTCCGCTTTCGTGAGGCACCCGCAGGGGGAGCCCCACGCGCTGCTGGGTGTTCCCCTCTCGGTGAAGGGCGACGTGCTCGGTGTGATGCTGATAGAGGAAACCGGCACGCCACGCGGCTCCAGCGAGAGGCGACTGGAGATCATCACAGGCATCGCGCACCAGGCAGCCTTGGCTATGCAGAACGACCGGCTCCAGCAAGAAATGGCCGAGCGCGAGCGGCTGGAGCGCGAATTACAACTCGCCCGCGAGATACAGCAAACCTTTATGCCCAGCCAGTTGCCTCATCTGCCCGGGTGGGAACTGGCTGTCGTCTGGCGCGCTGCCCGCCAGGTAGCCGGAGACTTCTACGACTTTTTTGATCTGCCCGGCGGACGGTTAGGGCTGGTCATCGCCGACGTGGCCGACAAGGGAATGCCAGCCGCCCTCTTTATGGTACTCACGCGCGCCCTGGTGCGAGCGGCGGCACTGGAAGAGATGTCGCCCGCCGCCGCCCTGGCTCGCGTCAATGATCTGCTGGTGCCGGATGCCCAACACGGCATGTTCGTCACTGCTGTTTACGCGGTTCTGTCGTTGGAGACGGGTGAGTTGGCCTACGCCAACGCCGGGCACAATCCGCCGCTGTTGTTGCGGTCTCACACGCGGGAACTGGAACGATTTGGCACGGGGGGGATGGCGCTTGGCGTGCTGGAAGGAATTCGCCTGGAGGAGCGGAGCGTCTCCCTGAAGCCAGGCGACCACTTGATTTTCTACACCGATGGCGTCACTGAGGCCTTTTCTCCACAGGACGATATCTACGGCGAAGAACGTCTGCGGGCGACCATCCAGGCCGCCGCTGGCGGTTCGGCCCAGGCGATGCTGGACGCCATTGACGACTCGGTGGCCGCCTTCGCCGGCGACACATCTCCCTCCGATGACCTGACCATTATGGTTCTCCGCCGGTTAAAATAATCGAGTTTGGATTACTATGAAAGCCGGCGCCCCCGGAATGAGGGCGCCGGCTTTCTGTCTGCTGTTCTTGCCTGGCAGATCAATTCATCGGGTAGGACTACATCTTGGCCTCGCCGCGCCCGGTCTCGATGCGCTTCCAGGCCACGACGACGGCAACGGTGATGATGGCTGCCACGACGACCTCGGGAAGGCCGTGGGTCACGCCGACTGTCCAGGCCACGCCAGCCGCCATGTAGCCACGAATCACAGCCATACCCAACACCAGGATGGTATTGGTCAGCGTGCCCACCGCTGCAGCGACGATGAGGGCCAGGTACTCGTTGATCTTTTTCAGGCCCACGTAGGCAAAGTAAGTGGTGATGCCGATGAAGATGCGCGGAAGGATTGCCACAAGCGGGTCTTTGAACAGCGGCGTCGTCGCCTGGAGGAAGCTGAACAGGCCGAAGATGGTGCCGATGATTCCTCCAACGAGCCACCCCTCCATGATGCCACCGATGATGGCTGGCACGTGCATGATGGTGGCGTTACCCGCCGCCGTGGGCACCGGGATGAAGCCCAGGCGCGTCACTCCCAGCAGGATGGCAATGGCTGCCAGCACGCCAGCGATGACGATCTTGCGTACAGAAAGAGCCTTTCCTTCTTCCATGATATATTCCTCCTTGAGATGGTTTGGCGAGTTCCCAGGCCAGGGAACTTGCTCCCAGTCTTGAACGGATGAAACGAACAACGAATGTTCTAATCACACGACACAACGACTCTGCCCGGCCTTAATTCATCCACACCTCCTATCATGGTGTCCAAAAGTGCTTGCGGACGCTCTTGTTGTGGCATATGGCCCGCCCCTGGTATGGTGACTAGATTGGCCGAAGATTGAATGTCCAAAAGGGCCTGTGCGTTCTCCAACAACATCATTTGGTCGTGTTCGCCCCAAATCACCAGTGTGGGTGTCGTCAGTTGTGCGAGCTTTCCCTCCAGGCCACCTTGCTGTTTCATCACCCACACAGCCATATGCCGCAGTACCGAAAAGTAGGCACGCCGCTGACCATCACTCCACACCCGTTCGTTCACGCGTTGAAATAAGAAGTTGCGATCTGCTTCGGGCAATTCATCGAGATTGGCATAGTAACTGCGCAGTGTCTCAAAGGCAGCCTGAGGGTCTTTGCGTAAGCGGGTGTACAACCATTCGCCAATGCCGGGCAACAGAAACAATAGCATTGCCAGACTCAGTGGTTGCTTACGGGTCAACAGCATGCCGCCGATCAATACCAGACCACGCACGCGTTCTGAGTGTTCAAGCGTGATAAACTGCGCGATCACTGCGCCGAGCGAATTACCAATTAACGTTGCGCTGGCAATGGATAGTGTGTCCATCAATTCCAACACTGTATCACACAGGAACGGCACGGTGTAGGCGCGCATCGGTTTATCGCTGCGACCAAAGCCTGGCAAATCCGGGGCAACAACGCGATAACGCGCCGACAATGGCTCGACAATGTGTCGCCAGGTATCTGCTTCATCTCCCAGGCCGTGGAGGAGCATGGCAACTGGCAACTTAGATGCACCAGCATCGTACACGTGCAAACGCAAGCCACTGGGTGTCAAGGTAACTGTCCGAGCGTATTCTTGCAGGCCAGGCCATGCGCGCATAGGGTTCTGAAACTGGCTCATTCTCGATTATCTCCCAAGTAAACCAGTTGCGTTTCTCGCGTGGCTAACACATCTTCTATGTCACGATCATTCCTCATAACTTAAGGCCATTTTGGCTTCTCAAGAATCAGTTCTCCTGTGATTCAGAGTCAATCTCGCCAACGCAACCCGGATTTTCGGGCAAATCGGGCGTTTAGACTGGCCCCAAGTGCGAAAACCGGCCATTTT
>JAUWOI010000558.1 GCA_030612185.1 Anaerolineae bacterium | reverse complement strand
TACGCTAGCGAAAAATGGTGTTTACACGATCTTGGGCAAAACCCTTAGGGTCTCACCACGCGAAATCCCAAAGAGCCATAAAGTTAAAGTAGATAAGCGCAACACGGCTAACAACCGCTGGTGTGTCCTGAAATCTGTCATCTACTAGCCGGTGAAAGTCCGGTCGCGGTAATGGTCAGGCAGCTGCGTAGCAGGCAAGCAGTGCTATTGGGTGACCGATGGTGCTGAAGCGTTGTAACCTCCTGAGAAAGGAGAGCAAAACCGCAGCCCGCAACATAAAGTGAATCCCTTCGGCTGCGCTCAGGACAGGCCTGCAGCGTCGAAAGGTTAGCCCCGGAAGGGGAACCAGGGAGAGCCGATCTCGTCAGCGAGAGTGAAGGCCACGGAAGGCGTGAAGAACCTGGAAAGGCAGCGCCGAAGCAGAGGGATAAGAAAGGGAGAACTATGAAAGCAAGAATTGTCACTTTACCCGGAGATGGAATCGGACCAGAGGTCGTCGCCGAAGGGGTCAAGGCGCTCCAGGCCGTGGCCGCCCGGTACGGCCATCGTTTCACTTTCGAGGAAGGTTTGATCGGGGGCTGTGCTATTGCTGCGACAGGGTCACCGTTGCCGGAAGAGACACTGGATGCCTGCCGGCAGGCCGACGCGGTGTTCATGGGCGCGGTAGGTGATCCCAGATACGACGATCCACGGTCGCCGGTGCGCCCGGAGCAGGGGCTCCTGGGCCTGCGCAAGGGGCTGGGAGTTTTTGCCAACCTGCGGCCGGTCAAACTGTACAAGCAATTGCTCCACGCTTCGACCATCAAGCCCGAGGTCATCGCCGACGTGGACTTGCTGGTGGTGCGCGAACTGACGGGCGGCATCTACTTTGGTCAGCGGGGCCGCACGAACACGGATGGCGTAGAAGCAGCCTACGACACAATGTCCTACACCGTGCCCGAGATCGAGCGCGTTCTGCGCGTGGCCTTTGACCTGGCGCGGAAGCGGCGCAAGAAGGTTACATCGGTGGACAAGGCCAACGTGCTGGAGAGTTCCCGCCTGTGGCGTGAGACGGCCGGGCGTGTGGCCGAGGATTACCCTGACGTGGAATTCGAGAGCATGTACGTGGACATCGCGGCCATGCGGTTGGTGCGTTATCCCAGCGTCTTCGACGTCATCGTCACCGGCAACATGTTTGGCGACATCTTGACCGACGAGGCATCCATGATCGCCGGCTCTATGGGGATGCTGCCCTCGGGAGCGATTGGCGCGTGCAAGCCCGGCCTGTTCGAGCCCATCCACGGCTCGGCCCCCAAGTACGCCGGCCAGAACGTGGTCAATCCCATCGCCACCATCCTCAGTGCGGCGATGCTGCTCTGCTATTCGCTGGGACTGGAGGATGAAGCGCAGGCTGTCGAAGATGCGGTTGGGACTGTGCTGGCGGAAGGCTATCGTACCAGGGACATCCGCGAGGAAGGCGCTATCCTCGTCGGGACCAGGGAGATGGGGGATCTTATCATTGAAAGGATTGGTAATAGATGACGGGAGAAACCAGGTTTTTTCCGAAAGACCTGGTTTCTTTCAACCAGGGAGGAAATATGCGCAGCGATCTAGCGAAACGAGGTTTCGAGCGGGCTCCTCA
Organism: Anaerolineae bacterium; assembly: GCA_030612185.1. The sequence goes on along the minus strand of JAUWOI010000558.1, from coordinate 1,133 downwards.
CAGGAGCCTTTTCTACGCCACCGGGTTGACGCCGGAGGAACTGGACCGCCCCCTCATCGGGGTGGTCAACTCTTACAACGACATTGTGCCCGGCCACGTTCACCTCGACAAGGTGGGCGAGGCGGTGAAAGCGGGAATCTGGATGGCCGGTGGCACGCCGCTGGAGTTCAACGTCATCGGCGTGTGCGACGGCATCGCCATGGGCCACCTGGGAATGTGTTACTCTTTGCCCAGCCGGGAACTGATCGCCGATTCTGTCGAGGTGATGGCGGCGGCTCACAGGTTTGATGGCCTGGTGTTCGTTCCAAACTGCGACAAGATCGTGCCCGGCATGCTCATGGCCGCCGCGCGGCTCAACATCCCCGCCATCTTCGTCAGCGGTGGGCCGATGATGGCGGGGCGCTACCGGGGCCAGGACGTGGACTTGAAAACGGTGTTCGAGGCGGTAGGGGAGTACAGGGCCGGGCGAATGGGCGAGGGGGAACTACGGGAGTTGGAACTTGTCGCCTGTCCCGGTTGCGGCTCTTGCGCCGGTCTCTTCACTGCCAACACGATGAATTGCCTGACCGAGGCGCTGGGCATGGGGCTGCCGGGCAATGGGACAATCCCGGCCATCGCGGCGGCCCGGCTGCGGTTGGCCAAACAGGCAGGGATGCAGATTCTGCATCTGGTCCACGAGGGTATTCTACCCCGCGACGTCATGACAGAGGCTGCTTTTGAGAACGCAATCGCCGTGGACATGGCCATCGGCGGCTCGACCAACACAGTGCTGCACCTGCCGGCCATCGCCCACGAGGCGGGCGTCTCGCTTCCTCTGGAACGGTTTGACGCGGTGAGCAGCCGCACTCCCTACCTGGTCAAACTCAGCCCCTCCGGTCCCCCCCACATGAAGGACCTGGACGAGGCAGGAGGAGTGCCGGCGGTGATGGCAGAACTGCTCCGCCATAACCTACTGCAGGGCGAGGTGCGTACTGTGACCGGGAGGGCGATGGTCGGGAACCTGGATGGGGTGCGCTGCCTTACCGATGTCATCCGCCCGGCCGACGATCCCCATCGGCCTGACGGGGGGATAGCGATCCTATGGGGCAACCTGGCCCCCGACGGGGCGGTGGTCAAGGCGGCCGCCGTGCGGC
>JAUWOI010000500.1 GCA_030612185.1 Anaerolineae bacterium | reverse complement strand
TTCAGGAAGCCGGTGATGCCAATGGCCAGGATGTTGATCACCGTCCCGCCGATGATCTGATCCACCTTATACGTCACGGACAGGACAGCGTGCAGCAGTCCCAGCAATCCGCCGGTGAGAACGGCCGCTACCACGCCGATGATCAGGCTGGGCATAGGGGATATGCCCAGGATCGTGTTGAAGCAGATGGCAGCAAACCAGCCAAAAAAAGCAGATGCCAGCATCATGCCTTCGATGCCGATGTTGACCACGCCAGCGCGTTCGCAGTAGATACCGCACAATGCTCCCAGGGTGAGCGGTGTCGCTACCGCGATGGTGGTGGCTATCATGCTCATCACGATCACGGACGGTGCGACCTCGCCTCCGCCGACCATTACTACCACGCCGATGAGAATCAGAATAATCAGGGCAATAAATCCCAAGCGTCGCCAATCCAAGTTTCCCATTATGGGCCTCCTCAGCCGCCCCACCCGCGCGTGAGCACCAGTCGCTCTTCCTCAGCGCGGATACGATAGATCCAGCGGATAATCGCATCGGCCGCCACGAAGAGCAGGATAAGCGCCTGAATGACCGATATGACGTCCACCGGAATTTGAGTGAGGAACTGCATGCGAGTCGCGCCATTGCGCATCGCGCCCCAAAGCAGGGAAGCCAGCACCACGCCCAGTGGGTGTGTCTTGCCCAGCAGCGCAATCGCGATGGCGTCGAACCCGTAGCCGACGGAGAAGCCCAGTTCGTGCCGGTAGTTGAGCGCGGTCACCTCGGTGGCGCCGGCCAGTCCAGCCAGCAGTCCCGATAGCATCATTGTCACTACGATGGTGCGAGATACATTCATGCCGGCATAGCGGCCCGCGTCGGGATTGGCCCCTGCAGTGCGGATCTCGAACCCCAGCGTGGTTTTCTGCAAGACCCACCAGACGATACCGGCCACTACCAGCGCCAGGAAGAAACCCCAGTGAAAGCGGAAGCCGGAGACGACGGCGGGAATACGCGCACTTTCGGCGATCCTGGGCGTGCGCGCCACGACGTTGAGGGGTGCGGGATCTTTCATCGGCCCGTTGAGGAGAAAACTGGTCAGGTTCAGGGCGATGTAGTTCATCATGATAGTATTGATGACCTCGTGCGCACCCGTGCGGGCTTTGAGCCAGCCCGGGATGGCCCCCCAGATTGCGCCGGCCAGCATCCCCGCGCCGACGGCCAGTGGGACGTGAATCACTGGAGGCAGCGTCACTCCCAGCACGTCCGGCAGCGCATAGCCCACCCAGGCCGCCGCCACCGCGCCCAGCGCCAGTTGCCCCTCCGCGCCGATGTTGAACAAGCCACCTTTAAAAGCCAGGGCCACCGCCAGGCCAGCGAAGATGTAGGGCGTGGCCCATACCGTCGTTTCGCTCAATGCTTTGGCAGATCCAAACCCACCCTCGAATAGACCCTTGTAGGCGGCAAGCGGATTACCTCCGGCGGCCATGATAATCAGTGCACCCAGCACCAGCGCCGTGAATACCGCCAACAGTGGTACCAGAACGGCATTGATGGCCGGCTTCAGCCTTTCCAAGACCTTAGATACAGTTCTTGGAGTCGTTTTCTCTGCCGATGTACTCATCTCTGTTTCACTTTCGTTTTGTTGAAAGGTGCGACGCACCTCTATAGTTCCGCAGGTGCGTCGCACAATTCTCCATTCGCTATTCGTTGCTCGCTATTCGCTATTTGCCATTCGCTACTCCGGCTTGGCCGGCGACACGTTGGTCTGTAACGAGCCATCCTTGAAAGCCGCGTCAATTTCCTGGACCTTGGCGTCAACATCCGCCGGAACGCTATCGGCGAGGTCGTGGTAGGGAGCCAGACCCGCCGCGCCCACGTAATTGCCGCCCGCCGGGAAGTTGCCCTCCTTGGCCATCTTGAGCAGGTCGAACGTGCCAGGAGTGAGCAGTTTCATCGCGCTGGTCAGCAGCACAGACTGCGCTTCAGGTACAGTGTAGTACTGATCGGTGTCCACACCGATGGCCATCACGCCCTTCTCGGCGCAGCCCATCAGAGCGCCGTTGCCGGTCTTGCCACCCGCACCGAAGACGACGTCCACACCCTTGTCAATCATTGAGATGGCGGTCGTCTTGCCCCACTCCGGGTCGGTGAAGGTCTTGTCGAAGCCCACGTCATTGTGATAAATGACGTTCACTTCGACGTCCGGGCGGACGTACTCGGCCCCGGCGCGGTAGCCCTCGCCGAAGCGCCACACCGGCGGCACGGCATCGGTGCCCAGCACAGCGCCGAGTTTACCGCTCTCGCTCATCAGCGCAGCCAAGGCGCCGGCCAGGAAACCTGACTGGTCTTCGGGGAAGATCAAGCCGACGACGTTTGGCACTGCCTCGCCCTGGAACTGGTCTACACCGATGAATTTGACGTCGGGGTACTGCGGGCCGGCCTCCAGGGTTGCCTCACCCAGCGCAAAGCCCACTGTCACGATCACGTCGAACCCAGCGTCGGCAAACTGGCTGAGGTTCTTGGCGTAGTCTTTCGAGTCGGTCGTCTCAATGTACTGGACGAGCGCGCCTAGTTCTTCCTCGGCCTGCTTCACGCCTTCCCAGGTGGACTGGTTGAATGACTTGTCATCAATCTTGCCCACGTCGGTCACTAGGCCCACGCAGAAAACCTCTTCCTTGGGACAATCCTCGACGCTGAGTTCGGCCGGTTCCTTGGGGCCGCAGGCCGCCAACAGTGTCACAACTACCAGCAAGCTCATACCTGTCAAAAGTAACTTACGCATTTTGGTTCTCCTCCCAATTGAATAGATTCTGTAAGGTTCTGTCGTTCACTGGGGATATAGTTAGGGACTCTTTCGCTACGTTCACCTCCTTTCGCACAGACCTGAAACCAGCCATCCGTTCAGCGCGGTGGACATATTATAGCCGAACTGGAGACAAAGGCAAGTGGGGACTCCAGTTCGTGTCCCCAACGCTTCGATGTGCACTTATGAGCAGGACATGATATAATGAATGACCAATGACCAATGACCAATGACCAATGGACAAATGATGGAGCCCAATCCCCAGAGTCTAAGAGCCCCCAGTCAATGCAATCGCTAATCGCAGGCGCGTGTGAACTGGGGGTCACGCTCGCCAGCCACCACTTGACCGCCTGCGAGACTTACTACCGGGAACTGGTGGCCTGGAACGAGCGCTTTAACCTGACCGCCATCACCGATTGGGAGGGGGTGCTGGTGCGTCACTTTCTCGATTCTCTCTCTTGTCTCAAGGCGCTGCCCCGGGCGGACCTGGCTGCCGGGGCGCAGGTGATTGACGTGGGCACGGGGGCAGGGTTTCCAGGGTTGCTGCTCAAGATCGTCTGTCCAGGGATGCGGCTGACGCTGCTGGAGGCGACGGGCAAGAAGGTGATTTTCCTGGAGCACGTAGTACGTGTGCTTGTGCTGAGGGACGTGATGGTGATCCACGGGCGAGCGGAG
>JAUWOI010000029.1 GCA_030612185.1 Anaerolineae bacterium | reverse complement strand
AGTATGCGGCGGTCTTTCTGCTCGTCGGAGCGGTGGGCGGTCTGGTGTTGACACCTTACGTGACAGTACGACCTTTCTTGGCTTTACGCAAACGCATCCGTCAGGCGCCGGCGCCGCAACTGCTGGCCGCTGCGCTTGGGTTGATTGTCGGCCTGATCATCGCTGCCCTGATCGCGTTCCCGCTCTCGTTGCTCCCATCACCTTTCAACCCGATTCTGCCCGTCGTCGCTGCTGTGCTTTTCGGTTAGCTGGGGATTATGGTGATGATCACTCGCCAGCACGATATTTTTAGGCTCTTTCGCGGGCGGCTGTCAGAGCGAGGCGAGGGCCCAGAAAGCGGGGGTAACGGGCGCAGGCCCGTTCTCCTGGATACCAGCGTCATCATTGACGGGCGCATTGCCGACATCAGCCACACCGGGTTCATCGAAGGCGAGATGCTGGTACCGCGCTTTGTGCTGAACGAACTGCAACACATCGCCGATTCTTCCGATGCCCTGCGTCGCAACCGGGGACGCCGCGGACTGGACATGCTGCGCCGACTCCAGAGCGAATCCACCACGCCGGTACGTGTCACCGATATGGACATTGAGGGCGTGCGAGAAGTGGATGACAAGTTGGTGTTGTTGGCTAAGCAACTGCACTGTGCCATCGTCACCAATGACTACAATCTCAATCGCGTGGCAGAGTTGCAGGGCGTGAGAGTGCTCAACATCAACGAACTGGCCAACGCTGTCAAGGCCATCCTTCTGCCCGGCGAATCGCTCACCGTCAAGATCATTCAGGAGGGAAAAGAGGTCGGCCAGGGTGTAGGATATCTGGACGACGGTACTATGGTCGTGGTGGAGGACGGGCAGCCCTACATCAAGCGAAAGGTGGAGGTTGTGGTGACCAAGGTGCTACAGACGGCGGCCGGTCGTATGCTTTTCGCCCGCCTGTCGAGGTGAGGGCCGATGGAGGACAACGCATGGGATTGCAAATCTTCAACTACTTGACCCGCGAGAAAGAGCCCTTCAAGCCGCTGGAGAGGGGGCGAGTGGGGGTGTACGTTTGTGGCCCGACGGTGTATGACCACGCCCACCTGGGCCACGCCAAAACGTACGTGGCAATGGACGTTATCGTGCGTTACCTGCGCTACCGGGGTTACAAGGTCCGCTACGTGCAGAATATCACCGACGTGGGCCATATCCTCGATACTGGAGAGGACCGCATCCTGAAAGGAGCACGGCGGGAGCGGGTGGAACCGATGGAACTGGCGGAGACCTACACCCGTTCTTACTTCGAGGACATGGACGCGCTGGGGGTGGTCCACCCCAACATCTCTCCCCGCGCCAGTGGCCATATCCCCGAGCAGATCGAGATGGTCAAGACGCTCTTAGAGAAGGAGTTTGCCTACGAGACGGCAGCAGGCGACGTCTATTTTGCGGTGGAGAAGTCCGCCGAGTATGGCAAACTCTCTGGACGCAAGATTGAGGAACTGGAACCGGGTGCACGGGTGGCGGTGCGGGAGGAGAAGCAACACCCAGCCGATTTCGCGCTGTGGAAGCACGCCGAGCCGGGGCACATTCTGCGCTGGCCCTCTCCCTGGGGATGGGGCTATCCAGGCTGGCACATCGAGTGCTCGGCGATGGCGACCAAGTACCTGGGTGAGACGTTCGACATCCACGGCGGTGGGCTGGACAATATCTTCCCCCACAACGAGTGCGAGATTGCACAGGCGGAGGCCGCCACTGGCAAGCCCTTCGCCCACTACTGGGTTCTGGCCGGTTCCCTGACCGTCAACGGCGTTAAGATGAGCAAGAGCCTGGGCAACTTCCTCACCATCAAAGAGGCACTCAGTCTTTACAGCACGGAGGCGATCCGTCTCTTCATCCTCTCGAGTCACTACCGATCTCCGGTGGACTTCAGCCGCGAGGCGCTGTTGGCCGCCGAGCGTGGGGTCGAGCGGCTGCATAACACCGTGCGCGCGCTACGGATGCGGGTGGAGCATGCAATGCCGTCTGGCACAGCAGACCTTTCTTATATCACCGACCTTGATACCCATCGTGATGCATTCGTGGAGGCGATGGACGACGATTTTAACACCCCCAGAGCCGTTGCCTCCCTCTTCGACCTGAGCAAGGAAGTGAACGCGCTGCTGGCTTCAGGGCAACCGGTGAGCCGGGGCACGCTAGCGGCGATGGACGGTCTCTACCGCCAGTTGGGGGGGCAGGTGCTGGGCATTATCCCCAATGATCTGACACAGGAGATCGGCGGCGAGTTGGTCGAGGGGCTGATGGACATCATCCTAGACATCCGGCAGCAATATCGAGATACCAAGGGTTGGGATCAAGCGGATGCGCTGCGCCGCCGGCTGACGGAACTCGGCATCGTGGTCGAGGACCAACCCGATGGACCGGCCTGGCGGGCGGAGCGCGGGGGAGGATGAGGGAGAGCCTCTGCGGCCGGAACGCGGTCTGTGAATCGCTGCGGGCCGGGCGGCGCAAGCCCCATAGACTTTTGCTGGCCGAAGGTGTCCGGCAAACAGGCATCGTAGGCCAAATCGTTTTCCTGGCCGAGCAGGCCAAGGTGCCGGTGAGTCGCGCAGAGCGGCGTTTACTGGATCGGCTCGGTAACGTCCACCACCAGGGCGTGGTGTTGGAGACGAGCGAGTACCCCTACAGTTCGTTCGACGAAATCCTGGCGCTGGCCCAATCGCGTGACGAAGTGGCTCTGTTCCTGCTGCTCGCTCTGTTGCAAGACCCCCCGCATGTAGGAAGTTTGCTGCGCACGGCCGAAGCCGTGGGCGTGCACGGGGTGGTGATCCAGCGGCGGCGGGCGGTGGGCATCACTCGGGCAGTGGTCCACGCTTCGGCGGGCGCGGTGGAGCACCTACGGGTGGCACAGGTGACCAATCTGGTGAACACCATCGGTAGGCTCAAGGCACACGACGTGTGGGTGGCCGGGTTGGAAGCGGCGCACGGCGCGTTACGATACGAACAGGCCGACCTGAGCGGCCCGCTGGCGTTGGTGGTAGGCAGCGAGGGGGAGGGGCTGCGGCGACTGGTGCGGGAACACTGCGACTTCCTGCTGCAACTGCCCATGCTCGGCCGGGTGACTTCACTCAACGCGGCTGTGGCAGGGTCCATCGTGCTCTACGAGGCATGGCGTCAGCGGCAGACACGGGTAGCCGGTTGAGCGGTGGCAGGTGGTAGGAAGCAAGAGACAAAAGGCAAGAAGCAGGAGGCAGAGGAACATCTGGAGAGAGGATAGGTGAGAACCAGAATAGGGCAGGTGCGTCGTCTCAACTGGAGAATCGTCGTCGGCCTGATAGTGAGCGGCGTGTCCTTGTACGTTGCTGTCCAGAATCTGCAGCCGGCGGAGGTATGGCGGGCCTTCAGGCAGGCTCACTATCTCTGGATTGCACCGGCGGTGACGTTATACCTCTTCGCGCTGCTGGCCCGTACCGCGCGCTGGCAGGCACTTCTTTCCTCCGAGCATCGCATTCCCCTGCGAGAACTCCTGCCGACGATGGCCATGGGCCGGGGGGCGAACAACATCTACCCTTTTCGCACCGGCGAGATCGTGCGCGTGTTGCTGCTGCGGCAGCGCAATGGAGTTTCCGTCGCCGCCGGTCTGGCCTCCATCCTAGTCGAGCGGGTCTTCGACGGGCTGACGATGATTTCGTTCCTCATACTGGCGGCCATCATCGGAGGCATCCCTGATTACCTACGCTACGCAGTGTGGTTGGCAGCGGCGGTTTTCGGCGCTGCACTGGCGCTGGTCTACGCGCTGGTGTTGTGGCCCGCCCCCGTCCAGCGCCTGGCAGAGTGGCTCATAGCCCGCCTCACTCCGCAGCGTTTCCGCCCACGACTGCGTGACATCGCCGGGCGTTTCATCCATGGGTTCGCCTCCATCAGGTCCGTCCTGACGCTGACCCTCGTTCTGGTCTTTTCCATCGCCGTGTGGACGGCCGAGACGTTCAGTTACCGGCTGTTGATGAACTCGTTCGGCTTCGGCGTTGACCTGCATCAACTCCTGCTGATGAGCGGCGCGGCCAACCTGGCTACGGCGCTGCCCTCGGGGCCGGGCAATCTGGGCACCTTCGACGCCCCTGCTATCCTGGTACTGACCCGCGTCGGCGTCCCAGAGAACACGGCCATTAGTTACCAGACGTTGCTGCACGCCGTCTTGTGGTGCACGGAGACCTTCGCCGGGCTATGGTTCATGTGGCGCACCGGCATCGGCAAGTTGGACTTGGAACGGACGCTGGCGGAAGTCAGAAGTTCGACGTCCAAAGTCCGAGATCCGAAGTCTGAGGTCTGAGGTCTGAGGTCTGAGGTCTAATACTTAGACGAACCCTCTACGTAGCGGCTATTGGGGTTTGGTCATTGGGATTTGGGATTTGAGGTTTGAGGTTTGCCTATGAACATCGGCATCATTGGTGCAGGAATCACTGGTCTCACAGCCGCCTACGATCTGACGAAACAGGGTCACGCTGTCACCGTCTACGAGGCGCGGCCATACGCTGGGGGGCTGGCGGCGGGCTTCCGCGATGAGCGCTGGGAGTGGCCCCTCGATCGCTCTTACCGCCACTGGTTCGCCTCTGACGACGATGTCATCCGCCTGATTGACGAACTGGGTGCTCGCGACCGGCTCTTCTTCCCTCGTCCCACCACCACTCTCTATTATCAAGGTCGGCTCTATCCGCTTGACAGCCCCGTCCCCGCGCTCAAGTTCATCCCTTTGGCGACACTACACCGCACCATCCGCGTGCTCTGGTTCACCCCGCTGCCGCTGATAGACCGCTTGCGGTTCGGGCTGGTAGGCGTCTACCTGACACTGACCAGGAACTGGCGACCGCTGGAGCACGTTTCGGCCGATGAGTGGCTGCGCCGAACGGTCGGCGAGCGAACCTACGACGTGATGTGGAAGCCGCTGCTCATTAGCAAGTTCGGAGAGGAGAACTATCGGGACGTGAACATGGCCTGGATGTGGGCCAGGCTGTACAAGCGTACCGCTAGACTGGGTTACTTCGTCGGCGGATTCCAGGGCCTGGCCGACCTGCTGGCCGAGCGGGTGCAGGCACAGGGTGGGGAGGTGCGGCTGGAGACGGCGGTGCGGGCCGTCCATCCCACCACCAACGGTCGCCTGCGGCTGGAGACGGCGGCGGGTTTCGCCGAACACGAGCGGGTCATTGCCACCTGCTCCCCACAGGCGATGTTACAATTGGCCCCCGATCTCCCTCCCGACTACGCCGCGAAGTTGGGCCAGCTCAAGTCAATGGGCGCGGTGGTGCTTGTTCTGGCTCTCAGGCATCGCCTGACGGAGGGCCACTACTGGATTAACCTGCCTAAAGGGGAGGGTCTTCCCTTCATGGGGCTGGTTGAGCACACTAACTACATCTCCCCCGAGCACTACGGCGGCGACCATCTGGTCTACTGCGGCGACTACCTCCCACCCAATCACCCCTACTTCGGCTACAGCAAGGAGCAGTTGCTGGAGACCTATCTGCCAGGCCTGGTCAAGATCAATCCCGAATTCCGCCCCGATTGGATACGCGCCAGTTGGATGTTCACCGAGAAGTATGCCCAACCGGTGCCCACCCTCAACCACTCGCGCAATATCCCGCCACTGGAAACGGGCGTGCCGGGGCTGTACCTGGCCTGCATGAGTCAGGTCTATCCCTGGGACCGGGGCACCAACTACGCGGTGGAGATGGGGCGGCGGGTGGCACGAGAAGTGATCAGATGAAAGCAGCCATCCTCACCATCGGCGACGAACTGACCTGCGGCTACCGGCTGGACACCAACTCACAGGCCATCTCCCGGCGACTGGCGACGGTACCGCTGGATGTTATCCTCCACCTGACGGTGGAGGATGGTACAGAGGCCATCCACAAGGGCCTGCGTACCGCGCTGGATGCGGCCGGCGTCGTCATCGCCACCGGCGGGCTGGGGCCCACGGAGGACGACCTGACCCGTCAGGCTGTCGCCACCTATTTTGGCCTGGAGTTGGTGGAGGACGCCGAGGCGCTGGCCCGCATCCGGGAGCGCTTCGCTCGCCGGGGTCGTGCGATGCCAGAGAGCAATCGTATCCAGGCCCAGGTGCCCGCCGGAAGCACGATCATCTACAACGACCGGGGCACCGCCGCCGGGTTCTACCTGCCTGCGGATGGGAAACACATCTTCGTCACCCCCGGCATTCCCTACGAGATGGAGGGCATGCTGGAGGAGTTCATCCTGCCCCACCTGCGGAAGTTGGTGGGAGCCGGTCACCACGTCCGGCGGGCGGCCCTCAAGGCCTATGGCCTGCCGGAATCGGAGATCAACGAGCGCATCCAGCCCCTGCTGGCGCGAGGCCGCAACCCGCTCCTGGGGCTCCTCCCCCACCGGGGCACCATCACCGTCGAGGTGGTCGCTGCCGCCGCGACACCGGGTAAGGCGGAAACGCTGCTAGCGACGGATCTGGCGGCGCTGCGGGCCGAACTGGGGCGGTACATCATCAGCGAAGACGAGCGTGACCTGCCCCAGGTCGTGGCCGACCTACTGGTCAAGCGCGGGCTGACCATCGCGACGGCGGAACTGGGCACTGGGGGGCTGGTGGCCGCCCGCCTGACCGAGCCAGAGGGGAGCGAGCGCTGGTTCCGCCGCAGCGCAGTAGTAGACGAGGAAATAGCCTCGCTGGATAAGCCCAGGGGATGCAACCTGGCAGATGAGGAGACCGCGCTGACGATGGCTTCGACCGCGCGCTATGCCGCCAGCAGCGACATTGGCGTAGGTGTGGGGGCAGTCGCCATCCCCAAAGACGGTACACCCCAGCGGTCCTACGGTGTGATCCACATCGCGGTGAACCTGCGGGGCAACATGATCTGTCGCCGGCTCAGTTTCAACGGCGACCGCGCCCGCGTGCGGGAGTGGGCCGCCGACGGAGCGCTGGCGCTGGTGCGACTGCAGGTGCTGGAGCGGGAAGAATGAGCGAATGTGCGAATGTACGAATATACGAATGTACGAATGTACAAATGTACGAATCACGAATGTACGCTTGACAGGCCTGCCCTTTTTGTTGTATACTGGGTGCAGCGGCGAGGGATACACAACGACAACGGGGGCGTGCACTCTGACCCGGTATCTACGCCACAGAACAGAGGCGGTAAGCGTTCACGTGGGGGCCAAGAAACCGGGTTTTTCGTACAGGAAGACCTCCCTGGCAGTGGAAAAGTGCCTGCAAGCAATACTGCTCGCCTGTGGAGCAACAAAAACCCGGTTTCTGGTCTTATCCCCAGGAGCGTAGACGATATGGAAGGAAAAAATAGCCAAACCCGAGACCCGTTGCCTGAAGAGTTTGAGACGTTTGAGGATCTAGCCGCGTTCTGGGATACTCACAATGTGACAGACTACGCAGAGTATCTGACTCCAGTTGAGTGTGAAGTAGTTGCCCCTCCAACCCATGAATACATCATAAAAAGTCTCGCCTCACTGCCAGCAGGAGAAGAAAACCCATGCGCGAGCAAGTGCTTGACCTGACCATCTCCCTTCGGGACGAAGTGGACGACGTGGAACTGGACCGCCTCACCCGGCAACTGCGCGACGAGATTGACGAACTGGACGTCGAAGCGGTCGGGCTGGCTCCGGGCATCACGTTGCCACCGGGAGCCAAAGGAGGCCCCATCACCATCGGCAGCCTCGTCGTCGCCCTGGCCTCCGCCGGGGTATTCACCGGCCTGATCGAGTTGCTCAAGTCCTGGGCGCTGCGCCGCGAGGGGCGCACAGTCACCCTCAAGGCCAGGGCCGGCGACCGGGAGGTTGAACTGGCGTACTCCCCGGCCGAGACCTCGCCCGAGGAGATGACTCAGTTCGTCAACGCGATAATGGACACGCTGCGACAGGAGAAGACACCCGCAGCGGGGGGATAGTTCGGCATGACCCCAGAAGGCCGGCGGCTGGCGTTGGTCGTCGCCAGCAGCCATTTCAGCGATAAGACACTGCAACAGTTGGTCGCACCCGGCCAGGACGCCGCCGACCTGGCGCGCGTGCTGGCCGATGCCACCATCGGCGGTTTCGAGGTCAAGAAACTGATCAACCGCCCCTCCCACGAGGTGCGCCGCGAGATCGAGGCCTTCTTCACTGGCCGCAAGCGGAACGACCTGCTGCTGCTCTACTTCTCCGGTCACGGCGTCAAGGACGACGACGGGCGGCTCTACCTGGCGACCACCGACACCGAGCGCGGGCTGCTCCGCGCCACGGCGGTGCCGGCCACCTTCGTCAACGAGACGATGACCGCCAGCCGCTCCCGCCGCCAGGTGCTGATCCTCGATTGTTGCCATAGCGGGGCCTTCGCGCGGGGCATGGTCGCCAAGGGGGGCGAGAGCGTGGGCATCCGCGATCGCTTCGAGGGGCGGGGCCGGGTGGTGCTGACCGCCTCCAACGCGACCCAGTACGCCTTCCAGGGGGACGAGATCATCGGCGAGGGCGCCCGTTCCGTCTTTACCCACCACCTGGTGCGCGGGCTGGAGACCGGCGAGGCCGACCTTGACGGCGATGGCCGGATCTCGCTCGATGAACTCTACGACTACGTCTACGACCAGGTGACCGACGAGACGCCCCAGCAGACCCCCGGCAAGTGGACCTTCGACCTGCAGGGGGAGATCTTCATTGCCAGGAATCCGCACCTGGTCGAGTTGCCGCGCGAGTTGCAGCAGGCCATCAAGAGCTCCTTCGCGGGGGTACGCGAGAGTGCGGTGCGTGAACTTGACCGGTTGCTGCGCGGCAGCCATCCGGGCCTGGCGCTCGCGGCCCACGCCGCCCTGACCTGCCTGGTAGCCGACGACAGTCGCCGGGTTTCGACCGCCGCTGCCACAAGCCTGGCGGCGTATGCTGAGGCGGAGCAGGAGGCAGGAGGCAGGAAGCGGGGGGAGGTTGAAGCCGAACGGATTGCCGCGCAGAAGGCCAAGGCGGAAAGTGCGGCGCGTGAGAAGGCGGAGCAGGAACGGCAAGCGCGACAGCGGGAACTGGAGATGCTTTACCGGGAAGTCCAGACCAAGGTCGCGAGCGAGGCTTGGGCAGAGGCAAAAGATCTGTGCCAAAGGATCGAGGCTTTAGAGGGGCCCGGCTACCGTGACGTGGATGAGTTACTGGGCCTGGCGGAAGCAGGGCTACGCCAGGAGCAGGCCCAGAAAGAACGCCAGGCACAATTGGATCAGCTCTACGAGCAAGCCAGAACCGCCTTACAGCAGGAACGGTGGGAGGAAGTCAGGCGACATTGTGCAGACATTGAGACCCTGCAGCCCGGCTACCGTGATGTGGACGAGTTGCTGAGGGCGGCCGAGGCAGGACTGTGCAAAGAGGAGAAAGAACGGCAGGTGCAACTGGCCCAACTTTATGAACATCTTCAGGCCGCCGCTGTGCAGGAGGACTGGTCTCACGTGCTGGCGTTGGGCAAGCAAATACAAGAGACGTCTCCCGACTACCGGGACGTGCCAGCACTGGTGGTACAGGCCAAGGCGCAGATGCGCCGCCGGTGGTACAAGCGACTACCGGCCTGGGCCGGGATTGTAGGAGGGGCAGCGTTAGGGGGGCTGGGCTGCGGGTGGTTGTGGGTAGGTTTGGGTTTGGCTGGGGGCCATGAAGGAGCCAACGGTCCCCCGGTCCCACCGACGGCGCGGCGGCCACGCCGCCAGTCCAACCCACTCCATCGCCAACAACGGAAATCACCTCGACTCCAGCGCCGGCCGGCTGTGAGACGATCTATGTGGTCCAGGTGGGAGACAGCTTGTCCAGCATCGCCTCCCGGTATGGCGTGCCAGTTGAGGAACTCATCGCCTACAACGGTATCATCGCTCCAAACACGGTTTTTGTCCGTCAGGTGCTCCGCATTCCTCCCGGCAGTTCGGACAGTCTCCCGCCTGCTAACCCCAGCCTGGGCGACACCTGGACTCGCCCCACCGATGGGATGGTGATGGTCTACGTACCGGCGGGAGAGTTCGAGATGAGCAGCACGGAGGGGGATGACGATGAACAGCCAGTGCACACCGTGGCGCTGGACGGCTTCTGGATTGACCAGACCAAGGTGACCAACGGTCAGTACCAGCAATGCGTGGAGGCGGGAGACTGTGATCCACCGTTACTCAGCAATTCATCCTCCCGCGACCCCTACTATGGTAACAGCACCTACGACGACTATCCGGTCATCTACGTCGGTTGGTTTCAGGCGAACGCCTACTGCGGATGGGTGGAGGCACGGCTGCCCACGGAGGCAAAGTGGGAGTACGCGGCGCGCGGCACGGATGGATTGGAGTACCCGTGGGGTAATGCTGTTCCGGACGCCACCTTGTTGAATTACGACGGTAACGTGGGTGATACCACCGCAGTGGGCAGTTATCCCGATGGCGCCAGTTGGTGCGATGTGCAGGACTTAGCAGGCAACGTGCGGGAGTGGGTGGCGGATTGGAAGAGGGGCTACCCCTCCGGGCGGCAGGTGAATCCTACAGGCCCCACTTTCGGGGAGTCTCCGGTACTGCGTGGGGGCTCGTGGAGCAGCAGTGCAAACGACGTGCGCGGTGCCAATCGTAACTGGTTCAACCCCGATGATCGGTACAGCTACATCGGTTTCCGTTGCGCCAGCGGTTCTGAATAAGTTATCTGTCCTCTGTCCACTGCTACCTGTTAACTAAACCTGAATCCGCGCGAAGCGCGGTCGCTGGTGGTGGAAACACGAACAGCCGAAAAGCAGACGAAAAGCACGAACTTCGCCAGTGTCACTCGTTCGTGCTTTTCTTTCGTTTCGCCCTTTCGTGTTTCTATCTTGTCTCGCCCTAAGGCACACCGCCACACGCCTTCGTGTCCTTCGCCCTTTCGAACCTTCGCGTTTCAGCAGCGCCAATCACAGCGGCCCATACAGGCTCTCGACGGTGATCCTGTGCTCTTTCCAGAAGGCTTTTTAACCAAGGTCATTCCTTGTTCTCAGCGTCGGAGTGGCAGATATGCAATCTGGTCCTGAAATTCACCCGGCAGGCTGGCACCCCAGATGAGTAATAGGTCATCCAGGATTGTGCCAACGTTCATCCGCCTGGGAAGCTGTACTATTCCAGGGACGTGCCGGTCTTGGGCCAGATGTGCCCGGAGGTGCACAGGCATCGTGGCGCGATTGTTGGTAACCAGCATACAGCCACGTGTCTCAATCCAGCGAAGAATGTCCGGGTCGGGTGTGCCTTTTGGAGGCGCAACACCATCACCTATGGCGTAGACACGCATCCCAGGATCCATCTGTTCCAATTGTGCTTGGATGATGAGCGGAACGTGCTCGTCCAGCAGAAAGCAAACCGCGCTCATACAGTTGATGCCACCTGACTACGCTGTTGTTCACGTTGTCGGGCCAGTTCGCGCAACCGTTGTACCGCGGGCGTTGGGTGCAGGTCTTGCTCGCGGCGCTGACGTTCTATCTCCTCGTCCACTGAACGCAGATAAGCCCCCACCTGTTCACGGTTGCGCCAGTAGTAGGTCAGTGTGGCATACACCTGTTCAAGGGAAAGTGTCCGATAGCGAGCCGCAATCTGCTCGGGGAACAAACCCAGGTCCAAGTAATCAGACAGGATGGTCTCAATACCCACTCGGGTGCCCTTCACCCGAATGTCGTTGGGCGCGAGAAAGTCAAAGTAGTCTTCCAGTATCATCGTCCTACCTCCCGGACATCTGCCAGGGCCACCTGAACCAGGTAGTCATTAGTCATCTCTCACCTCGTTCCTGGCCTCAGGGTTAGACCTCGGTTTCACTTGAGCCATACGATCCACTTGCCCCATTTTAGCACATTGGGATTTAGAGTGCAAGCCTATGAACTGCTTTTCATTAGAGTATTGCTGAGCCCCATTCGACTGCCGGGAAATCACCGATGCCTGGCGCACACCCAACCGCTTGGAGGCCACAAACTCAGACCTCGACCGGCGGGTTGGTCTCTCCCTTGCGCTCCCGCCGGCCGAAGACACACAGTAGCCCGTACAGGCTCTCGACGGCGATGGTGTGATCTTTCCAGAAGGCTTTCGCCTGGGGAGTGTGGAAGGCACGGAAGTCGTTAGACAGCACAATGTCCGGTTGAGCAATGATGGTCGAGGCGAAGATAGGGGCATCGGAGGAATCGCTACAGAAAGGCCTGTCCTGAGCAAAGCCGAAGGGCAAGACAGTGGCGATTTCTGCCGGGGTTGGCCAGCGGACTAACTGCTCAGCGAAAGGCATCAACAGGGACACAGCCCTGGACCGATGTCTCGGGAACCGCTCATCCAGCACCTCGTCCAGTTCATCAATTACTGCCTGGCCTATGACCAGATCGAAAGCACCCTCCTCGTAGAGTTGGAGTACCTCGCCAGCCAAAGTGGGTGAACCGGCTCGGTCGCGGGGAAAGACAATCATCGCCAGCAGCACACCAGTGTCTGGGAAGACACGTATGGGGTTCACCCGGGCTCCTGCTGAGCAGTAAGGGCCTGGACAGTCTTCTCGTACCGCTCCTGCCAGATGCGGCGGCGCACCTGGCGAGCATGGTGGAGCAATTCCTCTTCAGTAAGTTCGGCCGCTGAAGCGGCCGGGGCCAGGAGGGCGCTGAGTTCTCGCAACGGCAGTCGTTCCTGGTCTGCTGGGATGCCCTCAATGCAGACCTCCAGTGCCCTGACCGCCAGCGTGTTGAGAGAGACCGACTGGTCAGCAGCAGTCTGGTGCAGTTGCCGGTGCAATGCCGGGGGAACCCGAATCGTGATGCGCTTGACATCCACGCTCATCTCGCTATCTCCTTCTAACAAGCCATTATAGCAGCATTATAGCAGCACAAGTAGGAGATGTCAAGTGATAAGAGGTGGCTGCTATTCCCAGAATTCCGGCCACTCCTGTCGCAGCCGGCCTACGTCTAGCACCATGCCAGAATGGGCGGCCTGCGCCTCAACGCGCGCCCGCCAGAGAGCGCGCTCGGCGGCCCAGTCGGCGCCCGGGTAGCGCCGCGCTTGCCCAAGCAGCGCACAGACGTGGCCGTAGGGGAAGGGGAGGCCCGCGTCCGCTTCGACTGCCCACGCACAGTAAGCCAACGCCCGTCTCAGAGACTCCTGCGCCGCCTCGAACTGCCCCTGCGCCCAACGAATCTCGGTCAGCAAGCGGTAACTCTTGGCCAGGTTGTTGAGCGCGTAGGCCAGCGGCGGCCCGCTCAGATGGACTTTGTAGATCGGCTCGACCCCCTGCTCCTGCCATACAATGGATTGCTGCAACAGTCCCATCGCCTGTGCCAGCCGCCCCCGCGCGATGGCGGCCTCGGCCAAGCGATTGGTCACGTAGGCGTGCTCCTCCAGATCGGGTGGGCGCACCGCCAGCCATTCCCAATTCAGCGCCGGTTCTGCGGCGTGTGGCTCAAGGATAATCTCACGCAGCAGTGCCTCGGCCCAGTCATATTCCGCCTGCTCGGAGGCCAACCGGTCGTCGAGTTGCAGACTCTCCTCACTGCGACGACGGTCGGCCAGGGCGATGTAACAGCGGGCCAGGTTGCCCTGGGCGTAGTGGAGCACCTGGTGCTCCTGCATATTATCGCTCTCCTGATCCCAACTACGCCGCGCGGCGAGGTACGCTTCAACGGCCAACGGCCACTTCTCCAGTGCGTAAAGCGTGTTACCCAATCGCAACCAGAGCCTCGCTGGGACCGTCAGTCCGATGCGGGCCATCAACGTGAGGAAGTTGTGCAGCGCGTAGACGCGCCGCAGTTCCTCGGCCGTGTAATCCTCCCAGGAGACACCGAAATCGGGTGATTGATCCTGCAAACGGACTCCCTGCGCCAGGTGGGGGAGACCTTCGGCCAGTTGTCGTATCGCTTGCCCGACGCGGCTCCCTTCCTGTTCCAGCGCGGAGAGCATAGTGTATAGATTGGTGCGTCGTTCCACCCGCGCGTTTACTTTCTGCAACCCTGCGTTTAAGAAGACCCGCACAGCGTCGCTATCTTGGCGAGGGATGAGGATGAGCCGTTTACGATACCAGTAGCGCCACAGGTGGGGGTTGTGACCCCTCTTCAGCATCGTAGCGAAGGCGAAGCGACGGTAAGCACCCAGCACGTGCTGAACGGTGCTATAGATGGCGCGGAAGTTGGGATCGGTGAGGCTGAAGCCGACGAAGAGAAACGTGCGCGTCGCCAGCAACGATTGCAGGTAAGTGACGATGGCCGGATGGTGCTGGGCATACGTCTCGTAGTCGTCGCGGGTGACGACGATGGTGTCGGGCGCGGAGACACAGCCGTGCATCTTGACCAGGGTCACGCGATCATCCTTGCGGATGCGCCCCACCTGGCTGTCCTCAATGACCACGTTGACTTGGTGCGCCTGCGCCTGCAATGCCTGCTCCATCAGTTGATCGAAGTTGGTGGTGAAGACGATATCGAAAGGGTAGCAGGCCAGCAGCCGTTGTAGTTCCGTCGGTTCCTTGGATGGATCGCGGAAGACCTCGACCATCCGGCTCTCCAGCGCCGCACGCCCGTGGGCCTCGACGACCCACTGAGGGATGTCGAGAGCGTCGCTGGCCTGGCTGGTGATGCCGAACTCGTCGCGCAAGTGATTGATGAGGTGTTGCCAGCGGGGAAAGCGCCCGGATGAGACGCCCGCCCCGACAAAGAGCACGCTGTTCCCGGTGCTGATTTCCTCCCACAGGAAATCCAACTGTCGCCCGGTCGGTTGCATAGATACTTCAGACGTCACTGTTCCTCTGCCCCAGTCGCCGCCAGTTCCAACTGCCGCTGATACAGTTGGCTATACAACCCACCCCGGGCCAGCAACTCGTGGTGGTCGCCCACCTCGCGGATGCGACCCTCCTCCAGCGCGATGATCTTGTCGGCGTTGCGGATGGTGCTTAGCCGGTGGGCGATGACCAGCGACGTGCGCCCCTTCATCACCTCCTCCAGCGCCTGCTGGATCAGGTACTCCGCCTCGGCGTCCACCGACGATGTGGCCTCGTCCAGAATCAGGATGCGCGGGTCGGCCAGGATAGCACGCGCCAACGCCAGCCGCTGCTTCTGCCCGCCGCTCAGTTTCACCCCCCGCTCGCCAATTTCGGTATCGTAACCCTGCGGCAGTTGCTGGATGAACTCGTGGGCGTAGGCTACCATCGCGGCGGCGACCGTCTCCTCCTCGCTGGCGTCGGGCTTGCCGTAGAGCAGATTCTCGCGCACTGTGGTGTTGAACAGGAAGGTGTCCTGCAGCACCACAGCCACGTGCTGGCGCAGCGACCGGATCTGCACGCTCCGCAGGTTGTGGCCGTCCACCAGGACGCGGCCGTGGCCGGGATCGTAGAAGCGACACAACAGGTTGGCGATGCTCGTCTTGCCCGCCCCGCTAGGCCCGACCAGCGCCACCACCTCACCGGGAGCCATGCGGAACTCGACGTCGTGCAGCACTTCCCCGCCGTCGCCGTAGCGGAAGTGCACGTCGTCGAACACCACATCCCCCTCGATCTCGTCCAGCGCGACCGCGTCTGGTGCGTCCTGAATCTCCGGCACCTCGTCCAGCAGTTCGAAGATGCGCTCACCGGCGGCAATGGCTTGCTGGAAGACGTTATCCACCTCCGTCAGCCGCCGGAGAGGGTCGTAGAAAGAGATGGTGTAGGATATGAAGGCCACCAGCGTTCCCAACGACAGTTGGTCATTGACAACCAGCCGCGCGCCGAAGCCGAGCACCAGCACGCCTCCCAGCGCGGCCAAGAAGTGCAGGGTAGGGAAGAAGGTGGACCAGGTGCGGAGGCCCCGCAGCCGTTCCCGATAGTAGCGCTCGCTGGTGTCACTGAAGTGCGCCAGTTCCGCCTCCTCCTGTCCAAAGGCCTGGATGACGCGGATGCCAGCCAGGTTGTCCTGCAATTTAGCGTTGATGTCGCCCAGCCGGTCGCGCACCCGGCGGTAGATGGGACGCGCACGTTGGTTGAAGCGCCGCAAGCCGAAGGCCATAACCGGCAGCGGGATCAGCACGACCAACGCCAGTTGCCAGTCGAGCGCCAGCAACACCGCCGACGCTCCCAGCAGTCGGAGCAAGTCCACAGCCGTGAGGGCGACGCCGTGGGTGACGAACTGCTCCAGCGCGTTGACGTCGTTGGTCACCCTCGACATCAGTTCTCCAGTGGAGGTGTGTTCGAAGAAGGAGAGGGACAGTCGTTGCAGGTGGGCGTAGATGCGCACCCGTAGATCGAAGATGAAGCGCTCGCCCAGCGCGTGGCGCACGTACAGGTCGCCGAAGT
The DNA here is from genome assembly GCA_030612185.1 of Anaerolineae bacterium. Next base: position 1,310 of record JAUWOI010000029.1, on the reverse strand, counting down.
CCACGAACTGCAAGACGGCGTACACGCCGATCAGTGTGGCGATCATCACGCCGAGACGGGACAGGTCGCGGCCGCCGATCACCTGGTCCACGATCTCCCGTTGGAAGAGGGGCGGAAGCAGGTTCAGGCCGGTGCGAAGCAGCAACAGGGCCCCCGTAACAACCAGCGGCTTCCAATACGGTCGCACGTAGCCAAAGAGACGTTTCAGCACGCCCATAGAGATTTACCTCCCGATTTGTACTGAGCATGAGTATAACCGTAAAACGTGTAAAATGTCAACCCCGACGACGAGGAAGGATACTACACCGGGGCCACCGACTTGCTGGGTTGGCTGGTGCTGGCCGTGGGAGGATTGACGCCCGACGAGAAGAACGCGGTGATGGAGGCCTACGGGCGCATCACGTACGATGGCTTACTGCCTGAGAACGACAGGCAGATAGGCCCAGTAGCCACCTTGCTTCTGTACCAAGTTGGAATACCAACTCTCGTGGCCCTCGTTGTCGTAGGCGGTAACGGCAAAGTAGTAGTCTTGGCTGGGATCAAGGCCGGTGAGGGTGTACGAAGTATCGTCCCCTACGTCAATGGGCGAGTCGCCCTCGTTGAGGCCAGTGCCCTCGTAGGGGGGCAGAGAAGAGTCGGTATCATAGTAGACCTTGTACCCCCAGCCAGTGGTGAAACTGGGATGCGCATCCCAGGAGAGGATGACGCCGCTATCCTGGAAGTCGGCTGTCAGGCCAATGGGCGGCGGAAACGGTGCGTCCGGGCTGGGGTCCTGCAAGTAGGGAACGTAGAGGAACTTACCCCGGCTGCTGTCGTCGTACCAGTCGTAGACCTGCTCCAGGATGTCCACGCTGGACACCGTGCCCCAGTAGTTGTGGGTACCGCTGATGTCGTCCGAGGAGAGGACAACTACGTCGTAGGGCCCGTTGCCGTAGAAGTTGTTATAGTGCACCTGCGGCGTACCATTGATCTCCACCCCACCGACGGTGGACCCGGCAGGCCCGCTGTTGCCGACGACAGTGTTGTAGAGAAAATCGGCTGAGACAATATATGCCCCTGCACCCTGCGCGTCGTCCCCGGAGACGCTGTTGGCGGTGATGGTGTTGGTAAGCACCGTGCTGCTGCTGCGAGCATAGATGCCGCCGCCGTAGCCGTGGTAGGAGTTGGTAGCCGAGTTGCCGCTGACGGTGTTACCGCTCACCGTGCTGTCGTCGGCATAGATGCCGCCGCCGTCGTTGTAAGCCGAGTTGCCGCTGACGGTGTTGCAGGTCATCCAGCTAGCTGCTGTTTAAGTGGCACCAACATAGAAA
>JAUWOI010000377.1 GCA_030612185.1 Anaerolineae bacterium | reverse complement strand
ACCGCAGCCATCTCCAGGAGATAGAGGGCCAGATACCCCGCCCAAGCCCAGGCCCCCCGTTGGGTCAGGACTTTCAGGCCGACGGCAAGTCCTATCAGGGTAAACCGCAAATTGAAAGCGACGAGCGAGCGTGGGTAATTCTCGTAGTATTGCACTGCAAATAGCCTCCTCGATGTATTAGAATTTGAAGTATCCCAGGTCATAAGCCTGTCATTCTGAGCGTAGCGAAGAATCTCGCCTTGGACAGGCGGTTTGGGTGCTGTGGCGTGAGATTCTTCGCTCCACTGCGTTCCGCTCAGAATGACACTGGGATGATTATTTTTCTGGAACAGCCTTATCACTCGTCCAGGAGATCAATGAGCCTCTTTTTCTCCTTCTTGCCCAAATAATGATAGGTTACCAGTTCTCCATCATAGACGATGCTAAAGACGCCATAAGGTGACGGCGCAGAATCTTGCACTTCCCGGCCGCCTGTCAGTTCGATCACCTGGGTCTCTATTCCCTTTTCGCTGGCGATCTCCAGGACTTCCTTCACCGCATCCTCAATGTAGGGGCATTGATCGGCGCGAAAAACCGTCAGCCCTGAACCGTAGCGGTTGAGCCGCTCATCCCAATTCCTGGGAAAGGTGGGGAGCGGGGTCTCGTCAAACCTTTTCACCAGCAACTCGAACGGCGCTGCCTCGTCTACTGACTCGAATCCATTCTTGAGAAATATCTTTTTATCGGTCAACCAGACGCGGCTGCTGGTCACCATAGCGACGCCGTGCTGGCCCAGACTCCGCGCGTCTTCCACGCACTCGGCCAACAGACGTGAGCCGTATCCTTTGCCCTTGCCTTTGCCTACTACCCACAGACAGTGAATGACCATATACCCTTGAGCGTTGACAGCCCTCCAGGCAAACTCACCCGGGATGTACTCGACGAACCCCACGGACCTGTCGCCCTCGTAGAGAATCTTTATCCGCATGCCCTCCGAAAAGCGCTGTTCCAGCCAGTTCAGTTTCCTTTGATACCCCACCGACTTGCGCTTGCTCTTGTAGCAAAAGAACCCTTGTTCAGCGACATTCGTGGCATCAACGGCGATGATCTTGACTTCGTTATTCATCTTGTGACCCTCCTGGTGTCTGAATGGTTTTGTCCATCCGCCGGATCTGGCGATCCGGCGGGAGCGGCTGAGTTACCTCAAAACAACTTTATCTGAGTGGCAGTTATAGGCTCGTACCGCTTCATGCGCGTCGCAATTCCATACCGGTCACATAGATCATCGAACACCCTCGCCAACCTATCGGCGTTGGGCGCCGCGCAGTGGTATTGGTCTCCAAACGCCCGCTCGTACTTTCGCCTCAACCCTGGAAACAGATCGTCCAGCTTGTCGTAGTAGTAAGCACGCTGTCGGTCGCGCAGGCTCATGCCAAACCAGGGGATGATGTACGCCGCCCTGTGCGCGTGCGCCTGTTCCACGATCCGCCTGATGTTCTCCTCGTCGTCCTCAATGAACGGCAGAATCGGCATCATGGTGACGCCGGTGTGAATGTCGTGATCGGCCAGCGTCTTCATCGCTCGGAAACGCTCCGAGACGAGCGGTGCGCCCGGCTCCAACTTTTGGCCCAGTTCATCGTCGGCGGTCGTGATGGTGAAACTGACCGCCGCGTAGACCCGGTTGATCTGGCACAGCGTGTCCAGATCTTTCAGAACCAAGTCACTCTTGGTCATCACGTGAACGGGAAAACGGAACTCGGCGATGACCGCCAGCGCCCGCCCGGTAAAGTTCAACCTTTCCTCCAGGGGCATGTATGGATCGTTCATTGAACCGGTCCCGATGGTGCCCTTGACCCGCTTGCTGGCCAGTTCCCTCCTCAGCAGATCAATCGCGTTCACCTTGACCAGCACGTCGGTGTTGAAATTTTCGATCTGGTAACACTCGCTGCGGGAATCACAATAGATGCACTGATGCTGGCAGCCCCGGTACAGGTTCATATTATATTCGAGCCCGAACCAGTCATCCGGCTGCTTGACACGAGACACCAGTACCTTGGCCTGTATCCCTCTGACTTGTTCGCCGGAGATTTCCCAGCCGAGGCGGTCAGCCATCATTTCTCCCCATTTCTTGAGCAGGATTTTAGTGTCCTTCCAGTTCCTGCCGGACAGATTTTTTCAGCCCTTTGACCACCAGGGCATAAGAATCGTCAATCATCCCCAGGATTTTTTCGTTGGGGATGCTGCCATCCAGGGCGGTGAGTTAGTCAAGAGGTGTCGCCTGTTTTACGGGGGCACATTCTCGGACCACATCACTCTTGCCAGAGTCCGAACAGGTTGCTGTCGGGATCCGTGAAGTATGCCTTAAAAGCAAGTACATGGAGAGTCTTGAGAAGGACAATCTTTCCTCCCAGGTCTGCCACCTTCTGTAGAACTATCTCAATATTTTCCACAATGATGTAGGTCACCACGCCGAGACCGGCGTCATCTGGCCTCAGCCACAGGGCTCCTCTTCGGAGATTCTCCATCAGAACATTCAACTGCTTGCTTTAGGTTTTACATACCAATGCTTTGGCCCATCAAGAAAGCCATCTATCCCTTTCCTTTCAATCTTGCGCAAGTTCTTGATATGAGCTTCACCATGATTCGCTTTTAATTCTTCTAGTTTTTCACAGGTTACAAATTCATCACAAAGCCAACATCCTTCAAGTTCTTTTCTCTGGCAGCATTTTCTTATTTTACAGTATGGATTACCACCACCGCCTCTACATGCATGTTTACAACGTAGTTTAACCATTCCCCCAAGCACTGCATAGCATGTATCATAGTCTTTGAACATGGTGAAAAAAGACATTTCTGAAAGCGATTCAGCAGTTTTATCAAACCTTACACTACGTAATTCTTTTCTCAGATCCCTTGCCAAATCCGCAATTCTGCCAGTGTGGTTGGGACATTCACTGCAATACAAACCACAGTACGAGATCATTTTTCTTTCGTCTGCCATTTGAATCCTCCATTTTGAGTAGCAGCTCACGGGGGCGTGAGCCGCCTGACGTTTCTGTTCCTAACGCCGCTAAATCGGAACAAAACCTGGCTTTTTGCGCCGCGATTCCCTCAAGCGAAGCGAGGTCTGATGAATACTGGGTTGTGCGGCACTCTTTTTCTAGTATCTCCATCCGGCAATCAGCCAACTCTTTGAATCGCTCGGCTTTGACCCTTGAGCCAAGAATAGTCCCGCAGGCCTTGACGAGCCTGCGGGAAGCCATACCACCTAGAGGCTCTGCCTGATTTTGTCCAAGGCAACCTTCGCCTCTGGCGCGAAGACGAAGAACTTTTCCAGTTCCTGGCAGGGGTAATCGTCGCAATAGGCGCAGTTCTGGACCTTTCTCTCAATGCCGCAGGCCCTGACCGGACACTCCAGGCAGTGTCCGCCGAGCCGCCCCTCAAAGGCCATGCAACCATCACAGATACAGTATTCAGGAGTGATGTCGGCGTTCCACTGCTGGCTCCACTGGGCTGCCACCCGCTTCAGCGCCTCCTGGTCGTCGTTCTGCGTGGCGATGTAGGCCGGGCAGTCGGAATACACCAGTCCACAGTAAGCAATGATCTTGTTCATCAGATTTCCTCCTTTGATTTGATATGTGTATTGTCTAGTTTAGAGCACCTGTCGTAAAAACTTTGCCGTATAACTTTCCTCCTTTTGCGCCACCTCCTCCGGCGTCCCCTGCGCGACGATGTACCCGCCCTCGCCGCCACCCTCCGGCCCCAGGTCCACGATCCAGTCCGCCGTCTTGATCACGTCCATATTGTGCTCGATGACGATGACCGTGTTGCCGGCGTCCGTCAGGCGATGGAGCACGTCGAGCAACTTTTGGATGTCGGCAAAGTGCAGGCCGGTGGTCGGCTCGTCCAGGATGTAGACCGTGTCGCCGGTGGAGACGCGGGCCAGTTCCTTGGCCAGTTTGACCCGCTGCGCCTCGCCGCCGGAGAGCGTGGTCGCGCTCTGGCCCAACTTGACGTAGCCCAGCCCCACGTCGGCCAGCGTTTGCAGGATACGCTTCACCTTGGGCACGTTGCCGAAGAACTCCAACGCCTCCTCCACGTCCATATCCAGCACGTCGGCGATGTTCTTGCGCTTGTAGCGGATCTGCAACGTCTCCCGGTTGAAGCGCCTACCTTTGCACACGTTACACATCACCCACACGTCGGGCAAGAAGTGCATCTCCACTTTCTTCTTGCCGTGGCCCTTGCAGGCTTCGCAACGGCCACCCTTGACGTTAAAACTGAACCGCCCTGGCTTATAGCCGCGTATCTTCGCCTCCGGCGTCCTGGCGAACAACTCGCGGATGAGCGTCATCACCTGGACGTAGGTGGCAGGATTGGAGCGGGGCGTGCGCCCGATGGGGTCCTGGGTGATACTGATGACTTTATCCACCTGCTCCAGCCCCTCAATGCGGTCGTGCTCACCTGCTTTCTGGGTCGCGCGGTGCAGCGCCCGGGCCAACGCCGGATGCAGCGTCTGCGCCACCAGCGACGATTTGCCGCTGCCCGAGACGCCGGTGACGCAGGTGAACAACCCCAGCGGAAAGCGCACCTCCAGGTTCTTGAGATTGTTCTGCCGCGCACCGACAACCGTGAGCCACTGCCCATTGATCGGCCGCCGCTGGCCGTTGGGCGAGGTCACTTTCAACTCGCCCCGCAGGTAGCGCCCGGTCAGCGAGTCGGGATGGTCAATGATGGCCAGCGGCGGACCGGCGGCCACCACCCAGCCGCCGTTGACGCCCGCACCCGGCCCCAGGTCCACGATCCAGTCGGCGGTGCGTATCGTCGCCTCGTCGTGCTCGACGACGACGACCGTGTTGCCCATGTCGCGCAG
>JAUWOI010000440.1 GCA_030612185.1 Anaerolineae bacterium | reverse complement strand
CCATCCACCATATCGCTCACGCAGGTATATGACCGGATGGCCGTCCCGTCGCCCCAGACTTCAATTGTACCACCGTCTTCCGCCTCGGCAACCTTGCGGCAGGGCAGCCGCCGCAGGCCAAGGCGTGCTTCACAGGACGCGACCTGCCTTCCCTAATCGGCACAGTCGGGAGCAGGGGTTTCGTCAGAGCGGAGATGACCGTCCCCACCGGACTGTCCCGCTCCGTTCAGCCACAGGCTGAACGCTTCCACGTTCTCCACCTGGGCAGCATCTACCAGCAGTTCCCGCAGCCTCGGCAACTCCGCGATGGACTGCAGACGCCTGGCTAGTTCTTTCACGGTCGCGGAGCTCAGGTCAAAGCGCACCTGCAGCAGCCGCAGTATGCCCTGGCGTGCCTCTTCCTGCTGCCCTTCCTGCCATCCCTTCCGCTCCCCTTCTTGTAGTATCTCCTGATACCACGGCGATTCTCTCAATACGGCCATATCCCACCTCACAATCCTGCGCACCTGCTCGGCGTCCATCACGAAACTGGCAAACAGCGCCAGCACCACCTCCATCTCCTCCCCCATCCCCCGACGCCGCAATAATTCCACTCCAGCCCGCACCGTACTCTCATCCGCCCCCGCCATCAACGGCACGTACGGCACCAGCGCCAGCACTTCTCGCTCCAGTACTTCCCGCGCCTCCAACCCCCATGCCTCCACCACCCGGTAGTCCTGGTGGGCCACCAATCCCATAAACTCGCCGTGGTAACACGCCACCCCACTGTTCCCATCGCCCGGCGGCAGCAACACCATCACTACCGGATAGACCGGCAACTCGTACCTCTGCTCCGCCAGACCCGCGTACGCCCGCATCCGCAGCCCCATTTTCGGATCGCGATGCAATTGTAGCTCGGTCAGCACCAAAAAGGAACCGCTCTCCCCTTCCACCAGCAACAACTCATCGCTGTGCCGCAGCACGAACTGAAACTCCTCGGTCAGTGCTGCTTTCACCTCCAGACTGGGGTCTTTCAGCAACCAGCGCACCCCTGTCTCCGGGGCCTCACCCAGCACCCGCTTCCCCCCAATATCTGCCCGCCCCATCGTCTACCTTTCCTGGTCTGAATTCCCACAGCCCTTCTACACCCCGCACCTTGTGAACCCGTAACGAAGGATGACGTGGATCACGGAGTAGAAACCGCAGCTTCTGATCCACTCGCTGCTGAATGTCCAATGGCAACTTCTGATAATCCTCCTTGAAGCGATCTGTGCGTCGGACCTTCATCCTGGCATCCCTGGCTGGCCTTTCAGTTCGACAAGCAGGCTCTCGACATCATCAAAGTCCCGGAACCGTCCTTCCGCCAGGTCCGCCTTGGCCTCCTGGTGGCGGGTCTGCCACTCATCGGTCCAGAACCAAGACTGGTCCACCTCCTCCCGCCGCCAGCGCAAGTAGCCGATAAAGTCCAGCACTTCCGCCGCCGCGTCCTCAGGTAGTTCGTCCAGTGCCTGTTTTGCCACCTCTCTGACAGTCGTCGCCATTCGCCTACTCTCCTTAAATGGTGTTCACCGCCACCGTATATCCTCTTTTCTCCCTCAGGTTCAGGTGTCATTCACTCCACGTCCCGTGCCCCCTTGACCTGCGCCTCGATCCCGGGATACGTGGGCGCGCTCCCCTCCGGGTGATTTCAGATTTGGAGATCTCAGGCTCTCACCAAAACAGGCACAAATAGCACACGGATACACACAGACGAACCCGCCACGAGCCCCGCCACGAGTACTCGCGGTGGACGGATTCTCACGGATTTTTTATCTTTATCTGTGTACATCCGTGTGATCCGCGTTGATCCGTGTCCCATCCACCATATCGCTCACGTAGGTATATGACCGGATGGCCACCCCATCGCCCCAGACCTCAATTGTACCACCGTCTTCCGCCTCGGCAACCTTGCGGCAAATCGCCGCCGGGGCCTTTTCCCGCCCATATCCGCCGCCAACTGGTCAACCTCGTCAAACGCCTGTCCTGAGTCCTTCGACTTCGCTCAGGATAAACCTGTCGAAGGGCCAGGGTCTGGTAGCGGGCGTAATCATAAGCGGCTTGGTGCAAGTGGGCGAGTCTGCAAGTCTGCAAGTTTGCAGGTTTGCAAGTGGCGGGTCGGGGGGTTGGGTGGTTGGTTGGTTAGTTGGGAGGGTGGGGGCGGTGCAGGCGGGGAGGAGCAGGAAAAGGACCAGGAGCACAGTGAGAGTGACCCATCGCCAGTCATCCATGCCCTCTCCTGCCATAGATCTTTTCGTTCCCATCACTTCTCTTCCATCGGAATTCCGCCAGCCAGCATATCCAACAACTGAATAATACTGAGCCTTTCGCCAGGCTCGACATTCTTCTCCCCGCCCACGTGCACGTGATGGGGAAAATTCGGCAGGTCAGGGTAATGCTCGACGTTGTCCCAGCGCTTACGCAGTTCTCGACGTTGTCCATCCATCCACTGATAGCGGTAACGGTGTGTAACGCACTTGCCATCCTGGATCACGAAATACTCCGCTACTTCCAGAAAATCCCCGTTGCTTAACGTCATGCGTATGCGAATGTACCCTCTATCTGGCCACACCTTCTCCTCAACGATAGTGAATGAGACCACGATTGGGCTGAGCGATAGTTGGGTTTTGAGATGTAACACGTACTCGGCGGGTGTGATCATCAGGCAGTGGCTCCCAACAATCTCAAGCGCTCCACCAGGGCCTGATACATCTCATAGAACACACTCCACTCGACGAAATCCATCTCGTCCCCCAACTCACCAGAGCGAAAACGACGGTAGAACTCCTCTGAAGGCATATTGTACTGTTTTTCATAGGCAGACAATCGTATCTCCAAATCCTGTTGTTCGGCCTTAGCCTGCTCGATCTCCGCTGCCAGCAACTTGTCAACAGTTCGGTCAATCACCGCGCTGTGGAAACCACGACGGTAAAGTTGCTCCAGACCCCGCAGCCTGTCCAGTGTGTACACCGCTGCATCCACCTCTTCACCTCCTCTGCTTGTCTTCCGGGTCAAGGCCCGAATCTGACTATTCACAAGTCCTTGCCTGCAGGCATTGCCCCACCTGTTCGCTGACCTGCCGGAGCGAATTATAGTGGGGCACGTCGTTCTCGTCAACCAGTGAATACACTGTAAGTTGCCCCACTATCTACGTAGGCTTCAACTGGATGCCACCTTTCCCCAGAGATTCTTTCGCGCCTCGGATACCCTCTACCCCTTCTATCACTCTTACCTGGCCCTCCATCCTCAGCCGGTTTCATTAGTATACCTCATCGTGAGAACCAACGGTCAGCAACAAAATCTCCTCTTCGCCGGATTCCGGATTCTGAACGAACTCGAAGAGAATCTGGACATCTTAGCCAACGCTGCAAGCCCACACTCCAGATAGCTGCCCCTTGAGCTTATGGCTGTGCAAGGTCGTGCCGTCATTCAGCACGAGGACCAATCTGAGTGTCTCTTCGGTCAGACGTAGGACCAGTAAGTCCTGGATAAGGTGGGCGTACTTATGCTCGATCTCACGCACTCTTTCTTCAACGAACGCCAACCGCTACCTCCGCTCTCTCCAGGAGCGCCTTTACACTCCTGACCGTCATCCTGGTCTTGTGCAAGACGTCGCTCCAGTATTCCCATTCGATAAAGTCTTCGTGCATTTCATAATCGGCATCGTCAGGTAGTCCCTGGGATCTGAGGGCATCTAACGTTGTCCCATATTTCTCCTCAAATTGTCTGACTTGCTCTCTCGCCTGGAACAAGCGGCCCTCAAGATATGGCAAGCGCAGTATAGCCCCCTGTCTCAAAATGGAGGCCAGTTCTTCGGCGGGAAATTCAGCCATGCCCATAACTTCTACAATTTGTCACTTCCTCCTTCCACCACCGTTGTATCCACAGACTTACCCGGCGTTGTACACCTCGGCCAACCGTTTGAGGCTTGTCCTGAGCCTTGCCGAAGGGCCCAGGAGGTCGTCGGGGGGCCTGTTCTGAGTCCTTCGACTTCGCTCATGATAAACCTGTCGAAGGACCAGTTCGTGGTAGCGGGCGTAATTATAAGCGGCTTGGTGCAAGTGGGCAAGTCTGGAAGTTTGCAAGTTTGCAAGTGGCAGATC
>JAUWOI010000002.1 GCA_030612185.1 Anaerolineae bacterium | reverse complement strand
TTGTATGGCGCTCTGGCGCTTCTGGGCATAGGGTGCGCCTTCTTCAGGGCTCGACGATGGCTTCCTCTACTCTCCTGGGGCGTTTTCTACTTTGTCTCATACACCCTCCTGGGGGTCAGCCGCTACTTCTGGTACTACGCTCCGTTGGTCCCTGTCGCCCTGGCTGCAGTTGGGCGGGGAGTCGCGGCTATAAAGTGCTGTCTTCCTTCCCCACTAGCCCGGGGATGGCGAGGTGTTGGCTTACTTATCCTGCTGCTGGCCCTTCTTCTTTGGCCTCAGGGAAACGGGTTGCGATATATACATGACCACCCCGATCGGCGGGCGGGTATCTACCGGGAGGTAGGTACGTGGCTAGCCGAGAACACCCCCCCTGAAGCCAGCGTGGGTACGTTGGAGGTGGGCATCATCGGCTATTACGCCCATCGGTGGATGGTTGACTTTGCCGGCCTGATTCAGCCGGATGTGGCCCGACAGATGGGCCGAGAGACCACTTACCAGGACACAGCCCTTTGGTCGGCGCAGCGATACAATCCTGACTACCTGGTACTGAATCCTGACTGGTTCCCCATGTTGATGCACGACGTCGTATCGGAGCGCTGTGTTCCCTTGCAGATATTTGTCAAGGAAGAATACTCGGGTGAATTGGTCGTCTATGAATGCAATTGGGTAAGGTAGTCGAGGATGATGTGTCTAGTGTTTCTCTGCGCCCTGCCAAACTGGACGGCGGCAATAGGTTGCTGCCGGTAGAGGTGGGAGAGGATGACACCAGCATGAGGCCTCGTTGCCTCACGAGTAAAGGTTACCGAAAAGTATGGATGTGGACGAGCAGTGTAAGGTCTGTTCACAGCGTTGACACTAAACTGAGCGGTTGGCTCTGTAGTTCGGATGCTTGGCTTTTCAATCAGGGTGTGTTATCATGCAGCGCGGAGTCACAGGTGACTCCGCGCTGTTTGGACACAGTCGCCATGATCCTCGGCTCACCACCAAGGACGAAAATGAACCGAGAGTAGGACAAGATGCCATCTTGTCCAACAGCTATTTTCGGAGTAGACGAGCGTTTGGTTGCTCTCCTTTCAAGAGATTTGACCGCGGACAGCGGTGGTCGGATGGCATTTATGAGCCTGGAGTTCGCTGATATCAAGAGGCACTAGGACGAACTGAACAGATGTTTGTAGCGATCTTTGTAGCGGTCAAGGTTGCTCAGGGAGATGAGCAGGCTGAGGAGGGGCAGTGAGGACCGCCATCCGCCTTGAGCGCATCTCCAAGAGGTTCACCCTCCACCACGAGCGGGCACGTTCTTTCCAAGAATTGGCCCTCAATCTGTTCCAGCGCAATGACGCTTCCCGTGAGGAGTTCTGGGCCCTACGGGATGTTAGTTTCGAAGTTGTGCCGGGGGAAACGATAGGCTTCACCGGGCCCAATGGCGCAGGGAAGAGTACGGCGCTCAAACTCATCTCCCGCATCATTGAGCCTACCTCGGGCCGGATTGAGGTCAACGGGCGGGTGTCGGCATTGCTGGAACTGGGGGCTGGGTTTCACCCGGATCTGAGCGGGCGTGAGAACATCTACCTGAACGGGTCAATCCTGGGGCTGAGTCGAACCCAGATCCGGCAGAAACTGGATCAGATCATCGCCTTTGCGGAACTGGAGCGCTTCATTGACGTACCGGTGAGGCATTACTCGTCGGGGATGTACCTGCGGCTGGGGTTCTCCGTGGCGGTACATACCGACCCGGAGATCTTGTTGGTGGACGAGGTTCTGGCGGTGGGGGATCAGAATTTCCAGCACAAGTGTCTCGAGCGCATTATCGAGATGCAGCAGCGGGGCACTACGATCTGCTTTGTATCGCACGACCTGGGGGCAATTCGCCGGCTGTGCTCTCGTGCCATCTGGCTCAATGATGGCCAGGTTCAGGCTGCGGGTGACGTTGATGACACCATCGCGGCCTATCTGCGCCACGCAGCGGCTGAAGAAGAGGCCCGTATGACGGCCACAGCGTCCAAGGAGGCTCAGAAAGCAAGGGCCGGGATTAAACAAGGGTGGGGGACCGGGGATGTAGAAATCGTGGCCGTCTCTTTCCTTGATGCGGCCGGAAGAGAACGTAACGTGTTCCGGATGGGGGAACCGTGGGTGGTGCGATTGCAGTATCGAGCCCACGAGCGGATTGAGGGCCCCATCTTCGGCTTGGCTGTCCATCGGAACGACGGCCTACACGTATGTGGTCCCAACACCCAGTTTGCCGGTCTGGACATTCCTTCTATTGAGGGCGAGGGGGCTATCCTGTACCGCGTGGACCGTCTTCCCTTGATGGACGGCACATATCTTCTGTCGGTGTCGGCCCACAACCAGGCCGATACGGTGATGTACGATTACCACGATCGTCTCTATACTTTCAAAGTGCGCCAGGTGGTGAAAGGTGAACGGTACGGGCTGGTGAGCCTGGCGGGGGAGTGGGAATGGAACGACGGGGGGATGTAGTGAGCGGTCACGCCTCCGTGTTGATCATCAGCCACGACATCGTGGGCCCACGGATGGCTGGGCCGGGCATCCGCTACTGGGAACTGGGCCGCGTGCTGGGCCATTATTTTAAGGTCACGCTGGCTGTTCCTGAGGAGACCAATCTGTCCACAGCCGATGTCCATCTATGGCCCTATGATCCCAGTCGGTGGGACTCTTTGGCTCCAGCGGTAGAACGGGCGGAGACCATCTTGTTGTGCGGGGATGTGTTGGCCTGGTTCCCGATGTTGGAAGAGGCTGGCCTTCCCCTGATCGTAGATGGCTACGATCCGCACCCGCTGGAGACGCTGGAGCTATTCGCTGGAGCACCTGAGCAAGAGCAGAGACATCGAGAGCGGGAACGCATCTTGCAGACGCAATGCCGGGCCGGCGATTTCTTCATCTGCGCCAGCGAACGGCAGCGGGACTGGTGGTTGGGTTTGCTGGAGGCAGTCGGGCGGATCAACGTCTATACCTACGGTGAAGACCCATCGCTGCGGCGTCTGGTGGACGTGGTGCCGTTTGGCCTGCCTTCATCGCCGCCGCGTCACACGCGGCAGGTACTCAAGGGGGTGTGGCCGGATATCGAACTGGAGGACAAAGTGGTGCTGTGGGGCGGGGGGCTGTGGCAGTGGCTCGATCCTCTCACGGCCATCCGGGCGATGGCACGGGTTCAGGAGCAGCGGGCCGACGTGAAACTGGTCTTCCCTGGCACCCGCCATCCCAACACGGCGACCGTCCCCGACATGCCGATGCATCAGGTTGCTGTCCGGTTGGCCGAGGAACTGGGACTCCTGAACCGGTGCGTATTGTTTGGCGACTGGGTGCCTTACGAGGAGTGGCCCGATTATCTGATGGAGTCGGATGTGGGTCTTTCGTTGCACTTTGACACCGTCGAGGCCCGCCTGGCCTTCCGCAGTCGGGTACTGGACTACGTATGGGCCGGGTTGCCGATGGTCGTCACACGCGGTGATACAACCAGCGAACTGATCAAACGACACTGCCTGGGGACAGTGGTGGGTTACCAGGATGTAAAAGCTGTGGCGGAGGCAATCCTGACACTGCTAGATACTCCACCACAGACATTCTACAATCGTTTCGCTGAGGCTCGGTCGGCGCTGACCTGGGAGAAGGCCGCCGCCCCCCTGGTGGCATTCTGCCGTCATCCTCGTCACGCGCCCGATAGGCTCGCTAGAGAGAAGCCGTCGGGGAGTCTGACTACTGAGACGTTGTGCGAGAAGGTCAAAGAGCAGGAACAAGAACTTGAGAGATTGCGCGCGCTGGTGGCTGGCTACGAAAACGGTCGCTTCATTCAGTTGATGCACCGACTTCATTGTCTGAGGGAGTGGGTGGGATGGCTCTGACAAAGATGGGCCGCTCTGCCCTCATCCATATCGGTGTCTTGCTGGGCTTTGTTTTACTGACCGCGCTGATGACTTACCCGCTGGTTTTCCAACTAGCGGCTAGTATCCCCGGGTGGCCAGGTGACAATTTGCACAACGTGTGGCTGCTCTGGTGGTTCAAACGAGCGTTGATAGACCTGCGTGTCTCTCCCTTTTTCAACCCATTCGTCTACGTCCCCGAAGGATTGGAGATGGCCCGTGCCGAAATGACCTGGGCCAACACGATCCCTGCTCTCCCGCTCACCGCTCTTTGGGGACCTGTTGTGGCCCACAACGGTATGCTCCTGCTCTCCTTCATCCTCACAGGGTTTGCAACTTATCTGTGGGTCTGGCGTCTTACCGGGAAACGCATTGCTGGGCTCGTTGCCGGCATCATCTTTGCTTTTTCGCCTTACCGGATGGCTCACTTTCCAGGTCATTTGAACCTTATGGCTACCCAATGGTTGCCTTTCCTGTTTTACGCCCTGGAGGAACTGGGACGCACCCGGCGGCTTCGCTTCGCTGCCCTGACCGGTCTCTTTTTCGCTCTGAATGCCTGGGCCTCCTGGCATTACCTCTACTTTTCCCTGGTCGCTGTCCCGCTTTATATGCTGATAAGATTCAGAGAATGGCAAAATCATGTGCGCTCTCCACGCTTTTGGTGGGCGGCCGTCCTTTGTGCGGTTGTTGCTCTTGCTCTGATTGTCCCGGCAGCCTGGCCTTTCTTGAAATTCCACGGCACCGGGGAAATGCGACATCTATTTAGCGCAATGGAATTCTGGGCTGCTAACCCTACGGATTTTTTCATCCCCAATTTGCTTCACCCCCTCTGGGGAGAAGCACTGCGGGGGCTTGTGCCCTTCCAGTGGGAGCTATGGGTTGAGAAAAGCCTTTATCTGGGGATGATTCCCTTGCTGCTGGCGCTGGTTCCGCTTCTCAAAAGGCGAGGCGAGAAAGCAGTACGTGCCCTGGCGTGGATGGCCCTGCTCTCGTTCATCCTGGCCCTGGGCCCAACCCTGCATTGGGCCGGGAAACAGATCCATCTAACCATCCCTCCCGGAATAATGGCCCTGCTTTACCACCTGGGCATCACCCCTTACCTGACACCCCGCCTTGACCCGGCTTTGCTTTTGGATATGCAACTCAACCATTACATTTTCATCCCATTGCCTATGCTCTTACTCTATCTGTTCGTGCCTTTTACGACCTCTATGCGCGCTGTCGGACGCTTCGGCATGATCACTATGCTGGCTGTTGCCGCACTGGCAGGCTGGGGAGTAGCGATACTAAGAGAGTGCTGGTCGGGGCGCCGCATGGGCTGGATTCCCCCTGCATTGATGGTGGGGGCGATTCTCTTTGAGTTCTTGGCCCTGCCTTACGAGACGACGGCTTTACACCCCCGTCCGGTTGATCTCTGGTTGGCCGGACAACCTACCGGTGTGATGGTAGAACTGCCCGTTTCGGAGGGCTTGCATCCCCTCAAGGATTACCATGCCACTGTCCACCAGCAGGCGACGGTCTTCGGCCCGACAGTTTTGACTTTTGTCCCGCCTGCCCTCTTTGAGAGACGCGAGCGTCTGGACTCGTTTCCCGATAAGGAGAGCATAGAAGCCCTTGAGGAGTACAGGGCGACCTATGTGCTGGTGCATACCGACCGGTTCGAAGACTGGCCACAGCGAGTTGAAAAGTGGGAAACAGCCGATCGGCTGCGCCTGATCCGGTGTTTTGACACTCTCTGTGTTTACACTCTGGGGCTATCTGAGTGAACGTTTCTGTTATCATCCCCGTGTGGAACGGCCGAGAATACCTGCCGGCCTGCCTGGACGCCCCCTGGCTCAGGATTACCCCGACTTTGGGGGTGTCGTGGTGGACAATGGCTCGATCGACAGCTCGGCCAACCTGGTAGCCAGACGTTTCTCTCAAGCCCAGTCAACATTTGCGTTGTCTGCGTGAATTTGTGGGACAAGATGCCATCTTGTCCTACGCTGGTTGCGGCTGGAGGCCGCGACATGTGATTGATTGTAGATGTGACAGGCGCAGCAGTGGCGCAAGAAGGCAAAGGGAGATATATGATGAGCATACCACTTAAGGCATCGGTGATTGTCTTGGCCTGGAACGGCATGGAGTACCTGGACGCCTGCCTGAACGCCGTGCTGGCCCAAGACTATGCCAACTTTGAGGTCATCGTGGTGGACAACGGCTCGACTGACGGCTCGGCTGACCTGGTGGCTGAGCATTTCCCTCAAATCCAGTTGATCCGCAATGAACGCAACCTGGGCTTTGCCGCGGGCAACAACGTCGGTCTGCGAGCAGCCACGGGCGATGTGCTGGTGTTGCTCAATCAGGACACAGAGGTACGGCCAGGATGGTTGGCGGCGCTAGTAGATGCCTTCCGAGGCGAGACGGTGGGGGTTGCTGGATGCAAGACCCTGTATCCTAACGGCACTATTCAGCACGGAGGAGGGTTCATCAGAGACGCACGGGGGTATGCGGAGCATTATGGCTGGCACGAGGTGGACGAGGGCCAATGTGATAGGCCGCGCGATGTGGAGTTTGTGACAGGTGCGGCATTGGCGATCAGCCGACTGACAATGGCCCGCATCGGAGTGCTGGACGAGGGCTTTTACCCAGCCTACTACGAGGACACTGACTGGTGTTTCCGGGCGCGGGAGGCGGGCTATAAGGTGCGGTACGTGCCTGGTGCGGTTTCACTGCATCACGAATCGGCCTCGATCAGTCGCGCGGTCTACGATCACACACTGGTGTTTCATCGCAATCGGCTTCGTTTTCTCCTCAAGCACCGCTCCCCTGAAGAGATGACGGAAGATTTCGCTTCAGCAGAAAAGACCTGGATCACCTCCCTCTCCCCCTGCGACGAACTCACTGCCCTGCGCCGGGCGTATATGGAGAACCTGCTGGCATTGCCTGAACTGGTAGGTTGGAGACAGCGATACTTAGGCGTCTCTAAGGAAGGAAGCCAGCATGAGATTCACAAACTGACTGCGCTGCTGCTCGCATTGCGGGCGACCTGCCTGATACCCCATTTTCCACTGTCAACTGAGCAACTTGCGCCCGACGCTGAGTCGGATGCGGGAGAAGAGAGACACGCTCGGCAGCAAACGCAAGCAGGCGAGCGCAAGCAGTTGCTACACGATCTTTGCCAATGTCGCATGCTCCAGCCGCAGCCGTTTCGCTCGGACAAACCGCTGATTGGCCCGGCTATTGCCTTCTTTCGGGAACAGTGGAACAACGTGGCGGCCCGCTGGTATATTCAACCCCTGCTGCAACAGCAGGTTGAGTTTAACACGACAGTCACTTCACTCCTCACGATGCTGGACTCGTACTTGAGCGTAAATAGACGCGAGGTGGTTGAGAACACCCGCGAGATCAACACACTTCTCGAACAGATGTTGGAAATGCGACAGGAGTTAGGGGCCTGGCGTCCCAAGTTGGAGATCCACCTGAGTGAACGGGACGATTGAGGCGACACGTCGGTGGCTGTGTGACCACTACAGTCACCAGCAGGCGTATTCACGCGCATGACCCTGTGAAAGGCAAAAGATGGAGATCCACCAAATCATCCCGATCCTGTTGACCAAGGATGCGATGGGCAACCAGGCCCTGGCAATGCAGGCCTTGCTGCACGACTGGGGATACAGATCGCTAATATACACTGTACAAGGGGCTGTTGAGCTGACGGATAGGTGGCATAGATATCAGGAGTACAAAAGTCATCCAGATAATGTGCTCATTTATCACTATGGGGTCAGTTCCCAGCCTATCACTGAGTTCGTGCGGTCCCTCCCGGATCGTGTGGTTGTATACTATCATAACGTGACGCCGGCTCACTATTTTGAGGCTATCAACCCTGCGGCAGCCCTGGTGCTTGCCCGCTCTAGAGAGGAGTTGGCTTCTCTCAGAGATTTCGCTCCCAGTGCGCTGGCTGCATCGGAGTACAACCGCCGCGAATTACTGGAGATGGGTTTTCGAGATGTGACGGTGATTCCACCGATTCTAGGGTTCTCTCAGCTTGATCTTCCGCCGGCTGGCACAGTGATGCGGAGGTATGGCGATGGTCGTGTCAACATACTGTTCGTGGGACGAATCGCACCCAATAAACGACCGGACGATTTGATTCGTATGTTCGCCTACTACGAGCGATGGATTGATCCGCATGCGCGTCTGATCCTTGTGGGCTCATCCAATGGAACTGAGGTGTACGAGTATTGGCTCAAGCAATTGGCCAGGCAGCTCGGCGTCAGCAATGTGGTGTGGGTAGGCTCAGTCTCTCAGGCAGAACTGGTGGCCTACTATAAGACGGCCTCGGTTTTCGTGTGCATGAGCGAGCACGAGGGGTTTGGCGTCCCGCTACTGGAAGCGATGTACTGCGATGTTCCCGTGATTGCCTACAAGGCAGCGGCCGTCCCCGACACGCTCGGTACGGCAGGCATTTTGTTGCGTAAGAAACGATATGAAGTAATCGCTGAGCTAGTCGATATGGTTGTTCACGACGTGCAATTGCAAGGGCAGATTGTTGTGGAGCAACACTGTCGCCTCTCTGAGATGTCCTCTGAACGTGTGAGGGAGGCCTTGCTCCGTTGGGTGAACAGGGTGACCTCCTGACCACAGCCATGTTGTTTTGAGACAAGGAGGGCTAATGGATCAACAGCAGGTACAGGCCATCTTTTATGATAAAGAGTACTATGATGGCACAGGCACCAAGTCTGCCTACCAGGGGTATAAGGAAACTAATCTGTCAGGTGTGCTCTTTCCCTTGGCGGAGCTGTTACACAGATTCTTCCGGCCGCGGAGGGCGCTCGATTGCGGTTGTGCCAAAGGTTTCTTGGTTGGCTACTTAAGGCGCTTGGGTGTTGGCGCTTATGGGATTGATATTAGCTCATACGCAGTGCGCCATGGATTTCGGGAGGCCCGTGATCACCTCTGCCAAGCAAGCATTACTGATCTTCCGTTTCCCGATGATCACTTTGACCTGGTGTTTGCCACCGATACAATGGAACACCTCACCGTAGCCCAGGCGGAAAAAGCCATTGATGAGCTGGCGCGAACAACTTCGAGATATCTCTTCCTCATCATTTGTTTGAATCAGGATCCATCCTGCCCGGATGATCATGTTACCGTAGACCCGAATGATAGATCCCATATTACAATCGCTACGCGGGGATTCTGGCACAAGAAGTTCTTGGACAGAGGTTTGATACATCGTCCAGGCCTGCAGGCATTTCTGGTGGGAACACCTCTTGTGCAAGGAATGCCTACCTGGACGAGTACCATTTTTGTCTACCAGAAAGCGCAACGGGAGTCCGACAATCGATACTCCATCCAGACGTTCGGAGAGAGCATACAACATAGTCTGGCTCAAGCAACTGCTCTCTATAACAAAATATATGTCAGTGTATCGGTGGAGCGACGCGGTCCCCCCGGTGTATCTACTCTTCTGGCTACGTTGAAAAGGGCGTTTCACCGGCTCTCTGCGTATTACACCAATATGTTGGCGAGTCGCCAAACCAAGTTCAATTATTACGTTGTAGATCTGCTAAGCCAGATGGTTGCAGATCATTGCCGACAGGATATAGAAATAGCCAGACTGCGTGATGAAGTTATGTCCCTGCACGAGAGGATTGCAGGTCTAGAGATGGAACTAAAGCGCCGATAGATGTGGGGGAAAAAGTGCCGTGTCAATGAATGAGAATCTGTTGGATGTGATCGAGGTCCGTGATCCGGGTCTTGATATCCAAGAAATTGCAGACCAGATCTGTGAAAGAATTCAAGCACACCGAAAGCAGGCGGTAGCCGATCAGGAAGATTACGATGCTTTTGTTGCCAGTCTATACAAGACGGCCAAAGAGACAGATTTTCCTGGACAAGCATATTCTCTGCAACAAGCACGCATGAGCTATGACAATGTTGCAGTATCTTTGTCCCTCACTCCTCCGCCCAAAGTGCCTATTCTGGGGCCGCTCTGGCAGCGCGTACGTGTGGCCGTGCATAACCTGGTCATCTTCTACGTCAACAGGCTGGCCTATAGACAGATCGAGTTCAACAAGCATATCCTCCTGGCAGTGAACAAAGTAGCGGAGAGGGAAGAAGGAGAACACGTCACAGCAGATGAATTCAACTATATGCGGCAAGAAATCACGAAACTGCACGAGGAGGTCGAGCGACTCAAGGAGCGCCTCGCCGCAGATAATCAAAGACCTTGACGATAGACCTCCGATCGTATCTAGTCTGCTCGTTGCCACCCTCCCCGCTGTCCCGAGCGGTACATATCTTGCACAGCGGTCGCTGTCTCGAGGGGAATTAGTACAATTTCCCTATTGTTCTCTGGACAATTCTTGTTTATCATGGACAGAGAGCCTGATTGCACTGATGTAGACGCAGTCTCTGGTGAGGGGGACATGTGAGATGGGATGCAGATTGAGGACTGCAATACTGAAGGGAATGTCATCTCTAGGGCTTGTGATTCTCCTGGGGATTATGCTGAATGTCCCCGGTCGGCAGTGCGCTGTTTCTCGAGCGTCTGTACTTGACCAGGTTTCACTAGGGGGACAGCGGATCCTCAACTCCGGTCTGACTACCGCCGACTTTGATGGGGATGGCCTGAAGGAGATCGTGACTGCTGCGCAAAACGGGGTGCTCTACGTCTTGCGGTACGATGGCGCATCTTGGAGCATCTACTGGAGCCGCGAGCTGTGGGTAGATATCAACGCGGCTGGAGTCACTAACCCAACGACGGACTCGCGGATGGACTCTACACCAGTGGTGGCCGACCTCGACGGTAACGGCAGCCTCGAGATCGTGGTCAGTGTGGGAGGAGACCCATTCTTTCACAAGAATGGTGCGGTGATCGCGTACACCTATGTCGGCGGCAGCACAGGGTTTACCCTGGCTTCCGGCTGGCCGCAACTGAGTTACGACGAGACAGGCAGCGGATCGGGGAGCAGCTATCCTGATGGGTACACCGACGGCTTCTTCTCGACGCCTGCGCTGGGAGACCTGGACGGCGACGGTGACCTAGAGATCGTGGTCGAAGGGTTTGACCGTCGCATCCACGCCTGGCACCACACGGGCGCGGCGGTGGAGGGCTGGCCGATTGACCGAGATAAGTGTCTTTTGCGCGGCGGCTGGTCCTCGCCAGCACTGGGCGACATTGATGGAGATGGGTTGCCGGAGGTGATCGTTGGTACCGATAGTCCGCTCTGGGATTGCGTAGGGCAACCAGACTATAGCAAGGGCACGGTCTGGGCGATCAATGGGGACGGCAGCACAGTACCAGGGTGGCCTGTTGAGACTCAGCAGAACGTGTTTTCTTCTCCGGCAATCGGGGATATCGACGGCGATGGCTGGCTGGACGTCGTCGTGGGCACCGGCGGATATATTCCTGGGGCCGGACATGAGGTGTATGCCTGGGACCACAACGGCCACCCGCTTCCGGGGTGGCCGCGACCAACGGCCGGTATTATGACGGCCTCGCCGGCGTTGGGCGATCTGGATGGAGATGGTGACCTGGAGGTTGTGATCGGATGTGGCAGAGAGAGCGATACCGGTTGTACGTTGCTCTACGCCTGGCATGGCAATGGAGAATCAGTGAACGGCTTCCCAATGAGTCCGGAGGTCACTCTTCCCTGGCCTAGTCAAGACCACGGTCCATTACCCTATACGCCGATCCTGGCAGACTACGACGGCGACGGACAGGTTGAGATTCTGGTGGTCGTGTGGACAGGGAGTGGCGTGACCATTGTTGAGCCTGACGGGGTTCAGAATGCCGACAAGAGCCACTATACGCAGCACTTTCTCGCCTCTGCTCCTGTGGTAGACGACGTTGATAACGACGGCATGGTTGAGCTGCTCATAGGAGGAGCAGACGCTGCAGAGTACGGCATGGTGTACGTCTGGCACGAACAAGGGGCGACCGATGGTCGTCATCCCTGGCCTATGTTCCACCACGACGTGCAACGCACCGGCAACGTCTACTTTGGTGACGCGACTCCGCCGCAAAATCCCAGCGTCACCAGCCCCACCCACACTCCCGGCGCGTGGTCGAACAACAACGTTGTGCAGATGTCTTGGTCTGGTGGCAGCGACGACGAGAGTGGACTCAGGGGCTACTTCTACGTCTGGGATACCTCCCCTTCCACGGAGCCTGGCTGGGGCTCTCAGTTTGCATCGTTCACGCTGAACAGCCTCGCCAGTGACCCGCTGACCGATGGCTTGGAATGGTACTTTCACCTGCGTGCAGTGGACTTGGCGAGAAATCTGGCCACCGATACAGTGCACCTGGGACCCTTCCAGATCGACACCGTCCCGCCTATCTCGCGAGTCACCGCTCCGCCGTGCGACGTGTTGTCTGCAACAGTCTCTTGGCAGGGCTGGGACGACAACTCCAGCATCGCCAGCTACGACATTGAGGGGCGCGACGGGACCGGTGGGGTGTGGACGGCCTGGATGAACGGGACCACCGCCGTCTCCGGCAGGTATGGTATCCCTGGTCACACTTACTACTTTCGCTCCCGTGCCCGCGACGCGGCCGGCAATTTGGAAGCAGTACATGCCAGTGCCGACGCCCATACGCGAGTGACACGGTACGGATTTTCGGGCGTAGTGCGCAACACCCTGGAGCAGCCCATCTTCAATGCCCTGACTGAGGCCACGCCTGCCACATCGCTGGTGACGCGCACTGGGATAGACGGCCGCTACCTGCTGTGCTACGATACTCCAGGCACGTATGCGCTCACTGCATCCCGTTCCGGCTTTGGTTCGCTCCCCGCTATGCAACACCTCTCAGGCACTGTAGAGAGCCTGGACTTTTACTTACCGCCGGCCGATGATGTACTGGTCAACGGGCAGTTCGAGTCAGGCGATCTGAGCGGTTGGTTGGTGTCCGAGCCTGGTGTAGCCATAGTAACGGACACCGCCCACACCGGGTATCACGCTGCGCAATTGAGCAGCGCGGACGGCACGATGGCTAGGTCAGCCGCGTTGAGCCAGACCGTCGTCCTCTCGGAAACGTTGCACGATCCGGTGCTCTCGCTGATATATCGCATCGGTGGTAACGGCACGCTGTTGCTCAGTAACCCCGCGTGGGTTGCCGTACAGGGGCTTACCCAGACATTGACTCATACATTACCTGCGTCTGCGACGACCTGGGCGCACGTCTGGATGGATTTGAGCGTATTGCGGGAGCAGGCCGTGACGGTCGTGCTGCACCTGGACAGTCCACCTCAAGGTAGCGGGTGGCTGGTCGTGGATGAGGTCAGCCTGGGCACGGTTGTGCCAGGGGTGAGGCGAGTCCACCTGCCGGTTGTGTCGCGTCAGTACTGATCGGAGGGGAATAGGGGACATAGGCGTGGGAGAGAGGAAGAATGAGTGATGACTGGCTCAATATTCCAGACGAAAATATCAACGCCGAAGAGATCATGGAGCGGGTACGTGCAAGAATGGCACGCCGTAGCGGTGCTTCATTGACTTCATTGTCTGATGAAGAGGGCGAAAGCCCGGTGGCTGTCGCCGAGGCTCTTTGGCAAGAAATGCTTGGGGACACGGCAGGTAGATCCGCCTCAGGCAGCCATATCCCGATCCGGCAGCGCGACTGCGACATTGTGCCACGTCACTATGTGATTGATTGGCGCATACCAATCTTAGGCCCGATGCACGCGCTAATACGACGCATCATCAACGCGGAGATCCGCCGTTACTTGCTCCCTTCGTTGGAAAAGCAATCGCACTTCAACCGGCAGGTGCTGCGAATACTGGAAGGGCTGGTCGAGGAGAATGGGCGTCTGCGGCGAGAGATCGAGGAACTTCGAGGAACATAGGAATAGAAGAGCTATATCTGTGCAGGTGCATCAGTTTTATCCCACTGTATCCTACGGAGACGCAGCCAGCAACCAGATTCTGAGTCTGCAGCGCCTGTTGCAGCGCTTAGGGTACCGCGGCGAGGTATTCTGTGAGCATTTACCCCTCCTCTTCGAGGGACGCGCGCGGCAGATTACGCAGTATGCACGCTACTCGTCGCCTACGAACATATTGTTGCTGCACTTCTCTATAGGCTATTCCACTGAGGTGCTGTCTTGGCTGGAGCAGGTCCCAGATCGCAAGGTGGTAATCTATCACAACATCACGCCCCCTGCTTACTTCGCTGGCATCAACGAATTCTACTTCGAAGCCGCGCAGTCAGGACGCAAGCAACTGGATCGCCTGAGAGCATTGGCCGAAGCGGGATGGGGAGTCTCAACGTTCAACTGCCAGGAACTGGCGGAGCGGGGCTGGACTAATGTGGGAGTTTTGCCCATCATCTTCGACTCGAGGCGTTACGCGGTTCGTCCGGACCGGAAGGTGCTAAAGCGCTGGCAAGGCGGTGTCAATATTCTGTTCGTGGGACGGGTTGTTCCTAACAAGCGGTTTGAGGATCTAATCCTGACGTTTTACTATCTCAAAAGATTCGTGCGACCAGATGCCCGCCTCTTACTGGTCGGGTCAGTACAGAAAGTGGAGTCCTACCTCGAGTTTCTGCAAGCGCTGGTAACACGTTTGGGCCTCTCGGACGTCGTGTTCACTGGACACGTGAGCACTTCACAACTGGTAGCGTACTATCGGTGTGCCAGTGTCTACCTCAGCATGAGCGAGCACGAGGGGTTCGGTGCGCCGCTGCTGGAGAGTATGCACTTCGAGGTGCCTATTGTCGCCTACAAGGCAGCCGCTGTACCCGAGACGCTGGGTGGCAGCGGCATTTCGGTGACGGTCAAGGACTATGCCGCGGTGGCGGAGTTGGTTGGGTTGCTAGTCGAAGATGAAGGCTTGCGAGCCCAAGTCGTTGCCCGGCAACGTGAGCGACTGCGTGACTTTCTGCCGGAAAAGATAGAGGAACGACTGGTGAAACGACTACACGACCTCGGGATGTGAGCAAGTGATGCTGGTGCGAAAACAGAGCCTCCCCTTGGAATCACCCTGCTCCTGCTGCTGGCTTGGTCGGTGCGCTAGCGCGGGGATCTATGTCGCCTCCTCAAGTCCGGCTTGATGGGAGATCGCTTCAACGTACACCGCGCGCACCCGGTCGGCCACGATCTCCCACGTATAGTTCTCCATCACCTTCCTCCGTCCCGCCTCACCCATCTGTGCCCGCCGCTGTGGGTTCGCCAGCAGTTTCAGGGTGGCCCGCGCCAGGTCGTCGGCATCTTGATACGCAACCAGCAAGCCATCTTGGCCCTCGTCAATGACTGACGGAATGGCCCCAATGCGGACCCCAACGACTGGCTTGCCGCAGGCCCAGGCCTCGACAAACGCGATGCCGAAAGATTCCTGTCCGGATGGCAGGACGAAGATGTCGCAGGCTGCCAGCAAGTTGGGTTTTTCTCCTTCTGAAAAATCGCTGACCACTGTGACGTGGGTCTGCTGCACTGGTGGGAGAGCACCGATCATCTCCTCAATCTGACAAGAATAGGGGGTTCGTGCGCCTGCAATCAGCAACCGGGCGTCGGGGCGCACGGCCCATACCCGTCGCATAGCCTCCAGCATGACGTCAGAACGTTTGCGCGCGGTCTGTTTAGCCACGAGAGCCACGACCGGAGCCTCTCCCCAGCCATACCGGCGTCTTATCATCGTACCATCGGCCCTGGCAAAGGCGCGGGCGTCCACGCCTGGACCAATAACTGATATCCTGTCCGCCCGAATGCCGCGCTTGATCAAGTAGTCGTGCTCAAAGGTCGTGAGGGCGATGTAGGTGTCAGCCTGCTGAATCGCCCGGAAAATCATCTTCCGGTCGTAGCCCCACGCGTCGGCGGTGTGAATTGCGCCCAGAAAGACGATAGGGATTCCAGCACGTTGGGCCCCCGCCAGCGCATAGTACATGTGTAGAAGGGGAAAAGCGGTGGCAAACACGACATCGGCTCCACTACTGGCGACGGCCTCGGTCATTCCAAAGATCAACGGGCCATTGTAGATGGTGCGCAGCCAATCGTTGTAGGGGAGACGCAGCCTATGTGCTACACCAGCGATCAGCATGCGCAGTACGTTCAGGCGATTGAATACGGCGAAGCGGCGCACTGTCACGCCGCTGATTTCCTCTGTTCCGGCAGGCATCGCGGGCTCGTCAGAGCACCAAAAGTGTTCTGTGTTGTAGGCGACCGTTGTGAACACGGTCACCTCATCATGGTAACGTGAGACAAGTTGTTCGGAAAGGTTCTTCGTCAGCCATTGAGCTCCCCCCGTGGATGGGGGATAGCCGTGAACTACGTGGAGGATTCTCATTAGCCTGAGTCTCTGCCACGCCTGATTTGGCATATTAGAGTGATGAGCATCAGAGCTATTATGGTGAGCAGACTGGTTGCTGCCCCAACACGGAAGCTCAGCGGATCGTACACAATCTTGATCTGATGGGAGCCGGCCGGCACCACGACAGTGCGAAACGCATGGTTAGCAACGTACAACGGAGTGGGTTGTCCATCCAGCAGCGCTTTCCAACCTGGCGCATACGTATCGGTCAGGACGAGCAGGCCAGCAGCAGCCGTCTCAACCTCCAGCCTGACCCGGTTGGCCTGGTAATCAACGATCTGGACGGCAGCAGAAGCGGGCACCTCCAGCGGCTCCGTCCACCCTGTGGGCGCTTCTTCAAGCACAACCCTGTTACGAAAGTCAAAAGCGCCGTCCGTTACACGGTCCAGAGATTGGGCGGCACTGTCCACGATTTCGGCGCGGTAAACAACGAAGGCTCGGGGTAGCACGTCCCGGTTGCGGTAGACCTTCACGCTCCCGGCATCCATATAGACCAGTTCCCATTTCCCGTCGAGCATCTGGTCTGTCAGAACATACTTTACGTTCAGCAAGTCGAAGAGAGGAGAGTCGGTCTGCACGAACAGCGAGTGAAAGTGGAGGCGATAGTGACCCGCCAGGCGGTCAACTAGGTCCATATACCGCCGGGGGACAACGGGGTCATACCCCCGTATATCAGATATGCCGAAGACCATGCCGCTGTTCGGGTTCAGAATCAAGTCGGTGCTACTGACTCGGTAGATGTCGTGATCGTGCTGTAGGAACCGGATGGCGTCCGGCGTTGGGAAGATATGTTGAGGAGAGATGGTGGGGTTGAACGGCATATTGACCAGGAAGGCGTCGAGCAGAGTCAGGCCCAAAGCAGCGTAGCCCCACACCCTTATGCCGGTATGCTGCCTTCGCCTTTGACCCCACCGATGTAGCGCAAGCCAGAAGAGTGCGATAAGCACCGGCAAGTACATCACAACGTTACAGGGACAGAACAGAGCCAATTTCTTTTCATACCGCTCCTCTACCAGGGCGTAGTAATACTCCAAGGGGCGTGATAGATGGGGCGCACCCCAGTGCGCATCCACAAAATCGCGTCCGGAGCGGATGACTTCATCTTTGAAGATAACAAAGCCTGCATAGGCAAGTACGATGAGGAAAAGGCTGATTAGCGCCGACAAGACCAGAATGCGCAGAGTGGTGCGGCGGCTGTGCTCGTGTCCTTTGCTGATCTCGTCTAGCCCCAGACCAGCCAGGATGGCAACGGCAAAGGCATAGATCAAGCGCATCCTCCCATTCGCCACTATATTGAAAAGGGGCAGATAATTGACGGCGTTCAGCACTGGCAGGCGGAGTGCGATGCCCAGGCAGGCAACTGCCGCCAGTGCGAAAAACAGGACCTGGTTTCGGCGGGAGGAACGGCCACTGAGGTTGCGAAGAGTGACCATTGTTGCTAGCGCCAGCGGCAACACGCCCGTATACGTGTTCTGTTCCACGCAATTGTTGTAAGGAAACCAATAGCTGCCGTCAAGGTCGGTGCCAAAGTACTGGGGCAGGAGGGCTGTGACCGCTGTCGGCCAGTCGTGCCACTCGAAAAAAAGGTGGACAATGAAGGCAGATGCTCTACCGAGTGTCCCGGCATCTTTGATGGACAGGGCACCACTGTGGAAAAAAGCCTCCACGAAGGGTAACAGTTGTATCGCAGCCAGCAGCACGCCTATCGCCGCTGCTGTGACGACCCTCATAAGCTGAGGGAGCAGCCTCAATGGCCGCCACCCTTCGAGGGAAACAGCTCGGTACAGAGCATACGCCGCCCAGGCTAACATCACGTGGAAGGATGTCTCTGGATGCCCTCCCAAAAACTGCGCTCCAATGGTCAGACCGCTGGCGATAACGTATAGCCCGCTTCTTTTGGTGAGCGCCCTTTCGACGGTCAGCAACATCGCTGGCAGCCAGGCGATGACAGGGGAGAGCGGATAGCCAAGCCATATGATCATAGGCCCGCTGAAGGTAAAGGCCGCCATAGCAAGCAGCGCGCCGGGCCTGCTGAGGCCGATTTCGCGGGCAAATAGGAACGTGGAGATACCAGCGACGAACAGGCGAAGAATGGCTGTGACGACGTACGAGGAGTATAGGGGGAAAAGGTAGCCTAACAAATTGAAGGGACTGAATATGGCAGATTGGGCGTTCCCTACGAAGGGCTGCCCGCCACTGATGTACGGATTCCAGAGCGGCAGGTGGCCTTGAGTAAGCAAGCGGACGGCGAAGACCCTCCAGGGGAAAAAAGCATAGACCTGGTCGGAGAGGATCTGGTTAGCCGGGTGGACATATCCTTCCGGGGCGAGAGGCTGCCAAAGGGGATCGTTGTCGAAGATCATATCCGCGGGTAGCAGTACGCGCCCGCCAAACACAGCGGGCCAGAAGAAGACCAACAGGGCCGAGATCAGAAGCAAGGCCGCTTCTACGATCTCCCGTCTGGTGCTCTGAGCGGGATCCTCGGTTGCGTGCGTGTTACGATTGGCTTGTTGACCCCAAGATGCGTTCATAGATCTCCCGATAAGACATGATCATTTTCTGCTGTGTGAAGTCTCGCTGTCCTACTTGCTGGGCGACTTTCTGCAAGTCTTCGTACTTTCTCGCCAGTGATTCGATGGCTGTGAGAATGTCCACTGGGGTGACGTTCTCCACTACTTTGCCGCAGCCGGTCTGCTCCACGTAATCCGCCATGGGAATGGCTCGACTGACCAGGACCGGCTTGCCAGCAGCCAATGATTCAAGGAGAGAATGGGGATACGATTTGACGATGCCCGGAGTCGCGGCCAAGGTGATGCTGGCGTGTACTCCGGCTAGTACTTCATTGACATCTACCAGTTTGTTCAACACTATGACCTTTTTTGCCAGATTCATCTGGCGCACCCTACGTTTCACTTCATCCGCCAGTACCCCCCGCCACAGAAAGATCAGCCGCAGGTGAGGTGCTTGCTTGGCCGCCAACAACAGCGCCTCTACACCTTTTGTGCGGAACTGCCCCTTCGTCCAGGGAGCCGATCCAACCATCAGCCTGATTTCTGACCGCAGCGGCAGGGGAGAGCATGTAAAGCGGCCAGTATCAATTCCGGAGCGTACCAGGGCTGCATTTTCCAGCCCCCACGAGCTGAATCGTTTCAGACTGCGTTCGTCGGATACGGCGATGGCGGCCAGGGAGGAGAAGAAAGCCACGTTGGGCCGCCTGTCCCTAACCCCGCAGGTGACAGAATAGATGACCGGGCGGCGCAGGGTGCGTAAATAGGGGAAGGGGAAAGGGTCAGGGTTGTAGAAGTGGTGTAAGTGCAGGTTGGCTTCGCGGCTCCGTATCTCCTTTAGTTTGTGGAAGCCAAAGAGCAGCCGGGGAGTGTAAAGGGGAAATTGCTGGTTCGGATTGACGTAGACCACATCGCCGCCAAAACGTCCTCGCAGGGCGGTGATTTCTTGCGAGATGGCCTCGGCTTGCGGCATCTTGGGACGCAGGGTAGCCAGATGGTAGAGAATGTTCATAGTTTGAAGAGATCCGATTTGCCAACTGCACCACAGGCGACGACTAGAACGCGCTCGTTCTGGCCGCCGAATCGTCCTCGCAGGCCGTCAAGAAGTCCCAGGCAGACGGCTCGCGCTGTGGAGGGCTTGCCGTTCAATTGTACTTTCAATGATAGGGCCAGACTGTAGAGAGTCCAGAAACTGTAGAATAAGACCTTCCACTTCTGATGGAACTTGCGAATCAGCAGGAAACGGTTGCGGATGATGTAGTAGGTGTGGAGCGTGTCTCGTAACCTGGATGAACGTCCCAGGTCGTGGAAGGCTCGCGCGCGGGTATCTACGGCGCTGAGGTAGCCGTGCTGTCTGGCGCGCAGGCATAAATCGGCCACTTCGCTGCTGAAGAAGTAATCCTCGTCCAGGAGACCAACCGTGCGAAAGACCTTGGCCCGTCCCACGATTACGGTCCCCGGTACACATTCGACGATGTGAACGGGTCCGCCGGGCGGCAATTCATAATTGTGTGAGTGGTGGTGTCGGGCTGGGTCTTTGCTCCCGGCTGCCAGCAACTTGTCTTTCCGTTTAGCATCAAAGAGCAGCGGCCCAATCAGACCTATTTGTTCATTGGCCTGGAGGGTTTCCAGGAGCCTGATGACATCGGTTTCCTTGATCCAGGCGTCATTATTTAGCAAGAGAATCGGCACATCTCCCTCCTTGAAAAGTGAGAGTGCTTCCACAATCCCCCGGTTGTTTCCGCCAGCAAAGCCCATGTTGGTCAAGTTACGTATCAGGTGAACCTTAGGACATTCATGCGCAATAACATAAGAGCTGTCATCAGCAGAGGCGTTGTCTATCACCAAAATCGTCGGCTGTAGACGCTTCCAGATGGCAACGTTGCGAACACAACGGATTGTGTCAGCCGCCGCATTCCAGTTCAGGATAATGATCGCCAGTTCCATTCGTTGAGTGCCTCACAAGTACCTGATGTCTGATCTCGAAATGATCCTGTTGATTCAGCCAGTTTGACTGGAAACGAATTTTAGCATAATATACTGGTATGGTCAAAAGACTCAATGAGGGGATGCCTTCAATGCATCTAGTCATCAATGCAACAGAGGTGGGGCGGCGGCGTGGTGGGAATGAGAGTTACATAGCCGGGCTGGTTGAAGGGCTGGCTGCGCTCAATCCCGCGATTCGGGTGAGCCTGCTAACCTGTGATTGGGGCAGGTCACTGAATCTTCCGCCTGCCTTTCAACAGGTGAACTTAGGCCCATACCGTCGTCTTTCCTTTTTTCTCTGGCAACAGACCATCGCCTTGCGCCGATTGAAGGCTGATTGGTATCTTTCCACTTTTTTCCTGCCTACCATAACCCCTTGCCGGGAGGCGGTGCTCGTGCATGACCTTTCCTTTCGCGCTCACCCTGAGTATTTCCCCACCACCATCGCTTTCTATATGCGCCTTCTGACCGCCCTGGCAACACGTCGAGCAAAGCGCGTTGTCGTACTCTCTGAGTTCACACGTCGGGAACTGGCGCGCTTTCACCCGGCGGCAATCGGGAAAGCCGTCGTGGTGTATCCGGGGGTGAACCGGATGTTTTGTCCCGAGCAAGGGTCTGAGGATGAGGAGACATTACGCTCTTATGGGGTGGTCCCAGGCTATGTTCTGGCGATGGGCAATATCCATCCACGAAAGAACCTGTCTCGCTTGCTTGATGCCTATTTGAGTTTGAAAGCAAGGAGAAAATCGGTGCCGGCAATGGTCTGGGGCGGATTACGACGTTGGGAGAGCGGAGAGCTTTTGGAGCGAGCCCGCTCTGCCGGAGTGATCCTGACCGGCTTTGTCACTCAGGAGGACCTGCCAGTCCTCTATCGGCAGGCTGAAATGCTGGTCTACCCTTCCCTATACGAGGGGTTTGGCTTGCCTCCCCTAGAGGCGATGGCTTGCGGCACGCCAGTCGTCACCAGCAACACGACTAGCCTGCCCGAGGCGGTAGGGGAGGCCGCGCTCCTGGTAGAACCGGCCGATGTCGAGGCAATTGCGACAGCGATGGCACGGCTACTGGATGATGCCTCACTGCGAAAGTGTTTGCGGCAAGCAGGCGTAGAACGGGCCAGACAATTCACCTGGGCACAGACAGCCCAGGGTCTGGTATCCTCACTGGGTTTGTAGAGATCCACTAAGAGCTCTCACCCCATCATCCCGTTCTCTGGTTTGGTGCGCATCCCCTCCCTGTGAGCGTATCACGCTGGGGACAAGAGATAGGGGGAAATAGGGCTACAAGGTTTGCAAAATGAGCCAAAACGGGACTGGCGCGGGAGTACGATCAAAAGTGCCAGCCTCGTAAAAATCAAGTACACTGTACCCAGCCAATGATGTACAGGGGGCTGGCGGATGCAGTGTACCACAGAACGGGGAATTGTCGCCGGCGCTAGATGTAGGGTAGCAGTTCTTCCGCCAGCGCATCTTTGGGACGGTAGCCCACGATACGTGCCACTTCCATCCCATTCTTGAACAGGATCAGTGTCGGAATGCCGTGGATGCCGTAGCGGCCTGGCGTCTGCCGGTTACCATCCACGTCCATCCTGGCCACCCGCAGTCTCCCATCGTACTCCTCAGCGAGTGCCTCAACGACCGGCCCAATCATCTTGCACGGCCCACACCACTCGGCCCAGAAGTCTACGAGCGTTGGCTCCGCAGCCTGGAGCACTTCGCTTTTGAAGGTGCCATCGGTTACGTCGAATGTTGTTGCCATTCTGCCCTCCTCAAATGTGGCGTGGATTATCCTACAGGAGACTGCTTTTGTCAAGCGCCGTACTTCTGCTATAATCCTATCTCAATGAACAGGCGTTTTCTTCTTGGCGTGGGCCTTCCGTTTGGCGCGGCCGGACTGCTTCTGGCAGGGTTGATGTTGTCTGTCCAGTCTGTTCCGCAGGCTGTACTGGCGGCTCCTTCTGCCAGCGTTGGGCGTATTCAGATCTCAGGCAGTTCAGCCCCACGCTATGCTGTGCCCCCCCGACAATTACATGCACCCACCAACGTTGCCCCGCAGGTATGGGATGCCACTACTGGCGGCGGCGAGGTTGAGTTTCTGGTGATCCTGGCCGAGCAGGCGGACCTCAGCACCGCGGCTGCTCTGCTCACCCGAGAAGCGCGCCTGCGCTACGTCTACGACGCACTGCGGGAGACAGCACAGCGCTCCCAGGCCCCCCTGCGCGCCCAACTAGACGGTGCCAGTGTGGACTACCGCTCATTCTACGTCGTCAACATGCTGGCGGTGAAGGGCGACCGCGACCTCGTCACTCGTCTGGCGATCCGTCCCGACGTGGCCCGCATCGCTGCCAACCCCCGCGTGCGCCTGCCTCTACCGACTCCCCACCCCTATGGGAGAGAGCCGAGGAGGGGGTACACCTCCTCAATCCTCACCACAAGCGGGGAAGCCAGCGTCGAGTGGAACGTAGCACGCATCAGCGCCGACGATGTCTGGGCGCTGGGCTATACCGGCCAGTCCATCGTCGTCGCCGGGCAGGATACCGGCTATGCCTGGGACCACCCGGCGCTGATCAGCCAGTATCGAGGCTACAATGGCGTCACTGCCACACACGACTACAACTGGCACGACGCTATCCATACCAATACCCACGGCTATAATCCCTGCGGTATAGACTCCACAGAACCTTGCGACGACAACGGGCACGGCACCCACACGATGGGCACGATCGTTGGCGACGATGGTGGGAGCAATCAAATCGGCGTCGCGCCTGGCGCGCGCTGGATCGGCTGCCGCAACATGGACCACGGC
The DNA here is from genome assembly GCA_030612185.1 of Anaerolineae bacterium. The sequence continues at coordinate 8,172 of JAUWOI010000002.1, read as the reverse complement.
TGGGGCGCTCCCGCCCCCTACGCCGAGTGTTTCGAGTTCTTTTTGGCCCCCTATCCCGGCGGCGGCGATCCTGTCAGCGACGGCGGTCCCAGCCTGGCCCCCCACGTGATCAATAACTCCTGGACCTGTCCTATCAGCGAGGGCTGTGCCTGGGACACACTCCAAGCAGTTGTCGAGAACGTGCGCACGGCGGGAATCGTAGTTGTCGCTTCGGCCGGCAATAGTGGGCCTGGGTGTGGGACGGTACAGGACCCGCCCGCCATCTACGACGCCGCTTTCTCGGTGGGGGCCTCCAGCAGCAGCGACGGAATCGCTTCTTTCAGTAGCCGTGGGCCAGTGATGGTGGATCTCTCCGGCAGGCTCAAGCCGGACGTGACCGCGCCGGGCGTGGGGGTGCGCTCCAGTGTCCCCGGCGGAGGGTACGGCTGGAAAAGCGGCACTTCGATGGCCGGGCCCCACGTCGCGGGGACGGTCGCGCTGCTGTGGTCGGCCGCCCCCTATCTCATTGGCGACGTGGATGGAACGGAATGGGTCATCGCGCAGACGACCCGGCCTCAAACTACGACACAGGGTTGCGGTGATGACGACCCGGACGATGTGCCGAACAACGTCTACGGCTGGGGCATCGCGGACGCGCTGGCGGCGGTGCTGGGAGAGACTTCAGGGCTGAAGATCACCAAACAGGCCCACCTAGCCCCACTGCTGCCCGGCGCACAACTGACCTACACCATCCGTGTCACCAACACCGCCGTCTTCACCCTCACCCAGGTCGTGCTCACAGACACGATCCCTGTGAGCACTACTTTGGCCTGGGCCAGTGGGAACTACACGCTGGCGGGGGGTGTGGTCACCTGGATGGCTGCCAGCCTCGCGCCGGACGAGGTGTTGACGGCGACGCTGGCGGTCACAGTGGAGCATCTGTCACCAGGCACGCCCGTGGTAAACGTTGCCTACGGGGTGCGAGCCAGCGAACTACTCACCCCCGTCATGGGTGCACCGGTGGAGGTGGTCATCCCGTGGCGATATATACTGTCCCTCATTTTCAGGAACTGGTCATTGGGAGGAAGCGGCGGTGGCTGACCTTGAGAGGCTGCGTCTAAAAGTGCGACCTATGTTGCACTTCTCCGCGCCTTCTGACGCGCTGTACATCTACTACGCCTTCTACCACGACCCCCGGCGCACCCGCCTCTACATCCACGAAGACGCCGACGGTCACGCGGATGGCTTCGTCGCCGTCTGCCAGACCGGGCGGCGGCTGTTCCAGCCGACCGTCGTGCTGCGCACGCCGGATGCCCGCGTGGGCGTCGAACTGCTGCGCCAGGCACTTGTCCCCGGCCGTCCCTATTGCTTGATCACGACGCCGGACCTGCAAGACGCCGTTGCAGAGACTGTGGATATCGAGCAGCCCAAAACTAACCGCGTCTACCGGCTTGACCTGTTCCGCTTCCAGCCTGCCATCAACGTGCTGGTCGTAGCGGAGCAGGGCCTGGATGGGCGGCCGCGCTTCGTCATCCGCTCACAGGGGGAAATCGCTGCCGAAGCGGGGCTTAACTGGGCTTCGCCCCACTTCGCTGAGGTGTTTGTCCGCACTGTGCCTGCTGCACAGGGACGCGGATGGGGCAAAGCAGTGGTGGCGGCCTGCACGACGTGGGTCGTCCGTTCGGGCAGGCAACCACTCTACGTTGCCAACGAGAGGAACGAGCCTAGTATCGCGCTGACCGAAGCAGTCGGTTACGTGGACACCGGCGCGCGGGAGTTCGGCGGTGAGGGCGTGTGCCGGCCCGGATGAAGAAACCAGGTTTTTTCCGAAAAACCTGGTTTCTCGAGGAGGTCAAAGAGATGAACGTTGAACTAATTGCCATCACCCGCTATCTGCGAGGTGACGGCACGCTGGAGGAGTTGTTGGAGCATGCGGGGCGGGTGTGCTGCAGAAGCGAGGGGCGGGACGATCCAGGCAAGTTCCTGCGGGCGCGCATCCGCGAGGGGCACGAATCCATCATCGAGCACGCCAGCGCGACGTTCGAGATCAGCGGTATTTCGCGAGCGGCAAGTCATCAACTCGTCAGACACAGATTAGCCTCGTATTCGCAAGAAAGTCAACGCTACGTCTCAATGTCCGATCCAGAGTGGGTGCTTCCTCCCGCTGTTGCAGAGAACCCGGTGGCAAGAATGATCTGGGATGAATTTGCCGACGGGGTCAAATCTACCTATCAGGCGCTGCGGGAACTGGGGGTGCGCAAGGAAGATGCCCGCTTCGCGCTGCCGAACGCGACTGTCACCCACATCGTCGTCACGATGAACTTCCGCCAACTCCTGCACGTGTTCAGGATTCGCATATCCCCTGCGGCTCAATGGGAAATTCGGGGCGTCTGTGTGCGTATGCTCGAACTCGTTTACCCCATTGCCCCAGGTGTCTTTGGTGATTTGAGCGAAGAGTTGAGAACCAAGTATCCCTCTTTCTTCGAGGGTGTATAGTAACGGGTTCCCGAGACACAGAAACGTGTTGCGTATTTCGTACCTAGCGCTCTTACGCAACACGCAACACGGAGGATGAGATGCGCGTGAAACTGGCCTACGGACGTGAGGGGTTGTGGGTGGATCTGCCCGACCGAAACGTGACTGTGGTGAATCCACGCTTTGTAGAGGGGCTGTCTGATGAGGAGGCCGCTATCATTCAGGCGCTACGACGACCGCTGGGCACCCCGCCGCTGCGTGAGATGGTGAAACCAGATGATACCGTCGCCATCGTCTTCAGCGACATCACCCGCCCCACGCCAAACGACCGGCTCTTGCCACCACTGCTGGCGGAACTGAGCCACGTCCCCCGCGAGCAGATCGTGCTCATCAACGCGACAGGCATGCACCGCTCCAATACGAAGGAGGAACTACGCGGCATGCTGGGAGACGGCGTCGTGGATGACTACCGCATCGTGCAGCACGACGCCTGGGACGAGAGCGGGATGGTCAATCTGGGACAGACGCGCTTCGGCCACGAGATCCTCGTCAACCGCACCTACGCGGAGGCCACGGTGAAGATTCTGACCGGCTTTATCGAGCCTCATTTCTTTGCTGGCTTCAGCGGCGGCCCCAAGGCGGTCCTGCCCGGCGTGGCCGGTGTCCGGTTGGTGCTGGAGAATCACAGCGCGGCTATGCTCGACCACCCCGGCGCTACGTGGGGCGTGACGGCCGGGAACCCGGTGTGGGACGAGATGCTGGAGGTGGCGCTCAAGACCGATCCCACTTTCCTCCTCAACGTGGCGCTCAACCGCGAGCGGGCCATCACCGGCGTCTACGCAGGCAGTTTGCAGCCGGCCCATCAGGCGGGGACGGCCGCCGTTCGCCAGGCGGCGATGGTGCGAGTGGAAGCGCCCTTCGACGTCGTCATCACCTCCAACTCGGGCTATCCGCTCGACCTGAACCTCTACCAGGCGGTCAAGGGCATGTCGGCGGCGGCGCAGGTCGTGCGCGAGGGGGGAAGTATCATCATCGCGGCCGAGTGCTGGGACGGGGTGCCAGATCACGGGGAGTACAAGAACATCTTGCAGATGGCCGATAGTCCCCAGGCGTTGCTGGAGGTCGTCCGGCGGCCGGGGTTTTTGATGGTGGATCAGTGGGAGGCTCACGTGCAGGCGCGGGTTCAGTGCCGGGCCACGGTCTACGTCAAGAACAGTTACCTTTCGGACGGCGAAATACGCGCTGCGTTGCTCCGCCCCTGCCATCAGATTGAGGAGACGCTGGCGGGGTTGTTGGCCTGTTACGGCCCCGATGCCCGCATCTGTGTCTTGCCGGAGGGGCCGCAGACGATCCCTTACGTCGGAAGCCCCTGAAGCCTCCAATCCCTGCATCAAGCAGGAGCAACGGCCTCGGTCACTCGGACCGCCTTCTCTGCGGCCTGCTCGGACCGACGCCGCAGCAGGACGAATGCCGCCGCTCCGACCAGACCCAGCAGCCCGGCGGCGTACCACACCCAGCGCGGGTCGGCGTTGTCCATAACCAACCCGGCCAGAAGCGGCCCCACGGCCTGCGGAATCACCCAGCCGAACCCAAAGACCGCCATATGTAGCGGCCCCGCATATCCTCAGGCGCTATTTTGGCCACTAGCGCCTGAGAGGTCGGCATAACGACCATCTCGCCGACAGTGATTGTGACATCTCTCCTCCGCCGTCTATCTGGTTCTCGCTGCTGCTGCCTGGCGCACCCGCCCCGCTAGCGCAGATACACCCCACGCCGTAGGCAGAGCCAGCAGTGTACCACCATTGATCACTATGGTGACCTTAAACCAGATATCGGAGGCGGCCGCAAATGAGGCAAGAAAAACTTCTGTCCCGGCCATCAGCCAGTAAATGGCTAGCACTCCTCCCGCCATCACGCAGCCGGCGACGAATGCAGCGAAGAGGCCGTGCAGTCCGCCCAACCGCTCCACCCAGCCCGCCACTACTGCTGCCACGCCCGCCTGCAGCAGTGCGGCCAGTGCGGCTTGCCCGAATAGCATCCAGGCCACAAATATTTCGGACCCTGCGAAGTTCAATCCGAGGCTAATGATGAGCGACAATATGCAGAAGACCATTCCACCTATCAGACCAACCGTCAAGGCCAGGCCGGGGCGGAGTGGGGCCTGGCGCGGCAAAACCAGCGGCTGGGATGACGGGTCCAGAAACGCCCAACTTGATCCGGACGCTGAGGCCACCCGTCCGCGCCAAAACCAGGCTGCCAGCGGGTAGGTCCACAGGCTGACGAACGCCACGAAGTTGAGCGGGTTCAGAACGACGGTTGCAAATGGCGCGAGAGCGTACAGAACCATGCCTTTTGGACCGGACAGGTCGACGCCGAATATCTCTTGCGTGGATTCGATGAAGAAAGGGATTGAGCTCCCCACCCTGGCGTTGTAGATGTAATAGAGGACGGCGAGCCACACGGCCAACAACCCACCTGCGATCACCATGCCCAGCCGGTAGGCCGGGCGTGGCGAGCGGACGGCAGCAGCCACTTCCAGCCAGATCGAGGCTCCGACTGCGATCCAGCGGAAGAAAAGAAACAGGCTGACCAGCAGGAGACCATTCCAGAGAACGTCGAAAACAAGAAGGGCCAAACCAGTCAAAGCCAACCCGCTTCTTGAGAAATAGAAAGCAGTGAAGGACAGAGCCTGGCCAAGAATGGCTCCGAGTCCCAGGCCGAGTCCCAATTGTCCTGAGCCGCGCGGCGACTTCCCCCGCGCCAGCGCAGCGAACGTCCCGCGCCACACACCCAACCCCACCACGCCGACTGCCAGAGGTGCAAAGACCAGTGCCGATCCCAGTGGGCCCCAAAAAGCCTGTGAGGTCGGAATTAGAAGGTGCAGCAGAAAGTCAACGTTCTGAAAGGCAATCGTAGCCGCAATGCCTGTGCCAAAGGCATCCCAGAAGCCCATCTGGAACAACCGGTCCGTGTCGTCCAGCGTGCGGCGACGCTCGCCAGGGTCAGGGTGAACTCGTAACACACTCCGCCAACGGCCTCCCTTTGGGTGCGGGAGGGATTCCAGCACGCGGCGCAGCGCGCCCGTCGGGCCATCCCACACCGAAGCGCGCACGTCGGCGTACGTTTCGCGGACGCGCAAAACGGCGTTGCGGGTCAGATAGACCAGAGCGGCCAAGGCGAGCAAGCGCCAGCCCTCGTTGAGAATGTCGCCCCAGGGTTTATCGGTCAGGCTAACGGCAAGAGGCCAGCTAACGACAAAGGGAACCAAAGCGGCAGCCACGAACGCCCGCCAGATGGCGACGGTGAAATAGGTCTTGTCCACGTCACCGTTGCGCAGATGGGCCAGTTCGTGTAACATCACAGCGCGGAAGGCGGGCCGGTCGGTGTAGAACTGCGTGACCAAGCCCCCGGTCAGGGCCACGTAGTACCGCCCGAGGTGACCAAACGCCAGCCCACTGCTTACCGGGTTAAGCGGGTTCCACACAAAAACTGGGGACTGGGACAACCCAGTCTCACGGCACAGGTCCGCCAGGCAAGCCACGACCTCCGGCGCGTCCTCGGCGCTGAGTGGCACGAGTTTAGCGCGTCGGATTTTCCAGGCCGGCAAGAGCCAGTAGATCAGGCTGGCCACAACCAGCAACAGCGCCACACCGCCGAGCATCCACGCGGCCCGGATGCGATCGGCCGGTGCCATGCATTGGTAAAAAACATCGCCCCTGGCAAATAAGTCGTCAGGAGAGTCTCCAGGATGGGCTGCCGCGGCCGCTTCCTGGCATCGCTTCTCATTAGTGCAATGGCGCTCCCAAAGACCAGGGATCCTGTTGTACAGCATGGAGTAGATCAACAGGCTGACGCCGATCACGGAGACGATGAGCAGCGCGAAGCGGAAGTCTGTGTCTGAGGGGAAGGCAAACGGGTTCAAGCGTGGTGGACGGACGCCGGTTTGTGAGTCGGTGGACATAGGGCTCTCCAGTCGTCCACTATACGAAGTTTAACACAAAGCATCCTGGCTTTGGTCAATACTGTTTGACAAACCCGCACGGGCGTACAGTGCAGGCGCGATGGGCTCCCGTCGTCCGAGGAAGCCTTGTCGGATTCGATTATGACTATCAGAAGTCAACCACCAGGCTTCCAACCAGGGACTCAGCCAATGTTTCTGCCGTGTTTTCAGAGAGTCTCAGTTGGAGAGCCTGCTCGAAGGCCAGTTCGCGAATCTTCTTCAACTGCTCGGGTGTCAGCGGGAGCGGTCCTTCTTTGCCTTCACCTTTCTTGCCCTCGTCCTTCTTGCTCTCGTCTTTCCTGCCTTCGCCTTCCTTCTTCTCCTCAGGGCGGAACTTCTTGAACATTCTCTTGACAATGTCGCTGATGAGGTCCGCACCTTCATCTTGGGCAGATTCTTTGACCTCCTCTGCGACAAACTTGACGATTGTGGTCGTCACAGCCAACACGGCGGGTGTCAAGAATGCCGCGGCGGCTCCCGCACCAAAGCCAAGCATGTCCTCCCCGCCAGAGTGGCCCTCGAACGCACTGTCGGGATCTTTGAAATACGCCTCGCTCTGTAGCCGGAACATAGGCAACTCATGCGGGGCGATTTCGGCCACTGCGTCGCGTGCCAGGTCGGCGATAATCTGGTTTTGAGTCGTTTCATTCATCGCTGTCTCCTTTGGTCGGTATTCTCGAGCAGACTTTCCTCTCCATCACAATGGAGGACACTATCCAGAAGGGTTTCTTATTGCGCGGTTCAAGAACGGTCAAAGTATAGTATAGTCGCTTCTGTAGAGAGGGCAACTCGCGCATTGGTGGCAAAGCCTGCCAGGTGTGCGGCTGTGCCACAAGAAACCCGGGGGCTCACTCCATCCCAACGCCGTCGAAATGATAGTTCAAGGAGAGGCTACCACTCGAGAAGCCCCCTTAGCGCCCGTGCCTGCGCCCGGCTCAGTTCAACCTCCGCGCCGGTGGTCAGCCGCAGTTTGTGGCTCCCTTTGAACCAGGGGATGACCTCTTGCACCCGGTCTAGATTCACGATGGCAGAGCGGTGGGCGCGGAAGAAGTGGGCCGGATCGAGTCGCGCCTCCAGTTCGGCCAGCGTGCGGCGGACGGGGTAGGCCCGGTCCCCCACGTTTACCATCACCTGTTCCTCCTCGACGCCGATCCAGTCCACCTCGCTCACGTCCAGCACGCGGATGCGGGCGTTCTCATAGTCGCGCACCGCCATCCGGGTCAGATAGTGCCCCTGGGTGGCCAGGTTCTTCAACAGCGGGGCGAGTTGAGTCGCAAAGCGTTCGGCGGGGATCACGCCAAGGTCGTGCTCCTCGGCCAGCGCTTGCTGAGCGCGGCGCATCGCCTTCTCCAGCCGCTCTCGGCTGAAGGGCTTGAGCAGGTAATCCAGCGCGCTGACCTCGAAGGCGCGGATGGCGTACTCGTCGTAGGCGGTGACGAAGATGACCGGCGGCGGGTCCGCCAGCGCCTCGATGACCCCGAAGCCGTCCAGCCCCGGCATCTGGATGTCCAGCAGCACCAGGTCGGGCAGTAGGGTTTCGATCATCTCCACCGCCTGGACGCCGCTCTCGGCCTCGCCGATGAGTTCCACCCCTTTGATGCCCGAAAGGAGCCGCTTGAGCCTCTCCCTCGCCGGGGGTTCGTCGTCAACAATCAGCGTTCGCACCAGCATCTTTATTCCTCATCTGTGTCGGAGTATGGGGGTGTGGGAGTGTGGGG
>JAUWOI010000443.1 GCA_030612185.1 Anaerolineae bacterium | reverse complement strand
ACCGCATCGCGGTCGTGTACAAGGGGCAGATTATGGACACCCTGCCGGCCGATCAATGTACCAAGGAGCAGTTAGGATTGCTGATGGCCGGCGTCCCTGCCCAAGCCATAGAAGGGTGAACGACAGCACCGAGTACCCAGTATCCAATACCCAATATCCAATATCCAGCACCGAGCACCCAGTGGCCAGCATCCTGATCCAAAACGTAACCGCCATCACACTGGACGACCAGGACCGCATCTTGCACGATGTGGACATCGCCATAGAGGGCCGGACCATCGTGGCGATAGAGAGAAACCAGGTTTTTCCCAAAAACCTGGTTTCTGATCCCTGTGAGGTGATTGACGGCCGGGAGCGCGTGGCGCTGCCCGGCTTCTTCAATGCCCACACCCACACGCCGATGACACTGGAGCGCGGTTGGGCCGAAGATCTGCCCTTCGACCGTTGGCTCAACGAGAGAATCTGGGTCGCCGAGTCGTCACTGGAGGAGGAGGACGTCTACTGGGGCGCGGCGTTGGCCTGCTGTGAGATGATCCGCGCGGGCACCGTTGGCTTTGCCGACCATTATTTCTGGATGGGCCAGGTCGCACAAGCCGTCGGAGAAGCAGGGTTGAAGGCCAGCCTGGCTTGGTGTCAGTTCGGCATCGGGGCCGAGCACGAGGTGGGGGGAGGTACGCTGGATGACACCATCCGCTTCGTGCAGGATTGGCACGGGGCCGCTGATGGCCGTATCCACTGTGTCCTGGGTTCTCACTCCCCCTACATGTGCCCGCCGAAGTTTCTGCGCCAGGTCGTCCAGGCAGCCCATGCGCTGGATGTCGGCGTCCATCTGCACGTGGCCGAGTCTCAGGAGCAGGTCGCCAACTCCCTGACCGCCCACGGCAAGACGCCGGTGGCCCACCTGGCCGCGTTGGGTGTCTTTGACGTTCCCGCCATCGCCGCTCACTGTATCGCTGTGGACGACGAGGACATTGTTATCCTGGCAGAGAAGGGCGTGCACGTGGCCCACACCCCCAAGACCTACCTCAAACTGGCGATGGGGATGGCGCCGCTACCTCGGCTGCTGGAGGGCGGCGTGAACGTCGCGCTGGGCACCGACGGCCCGGCCTCGAATAGCGACCTCAACATGCTGGAGGTGTTGCGCATCACCGGCCTCTACCACAAGAACGCTCAGAACCGGCCTGAAGCGCTGCCCCGCACCCAGATCCTGCGCCTGGCAACACAGGCTGGTGCACAAGCATTGGGCTTCGACGGGAGCGGCATTCTGGCCCCTGGCCATCCTGCTGACCTGATCCTGCTCGACACCTACGCCCCTCACTGGTTCCCGCGCCATGACCTGGCCGCTGGCGTCGTCTACACTGCGCATCCTTCCGACGTGAGCCACGTTTTCGTTGACGGGCGGCTGCTCCTGCGCGACGGAGAACTCCTGACACTCGACGAGGAGCGCATCTGCTACGAGGCCGAGCGTCGCGCCTTCCGCATGGTCGGCGCCTCGATGCGCCAGGTGCGCAAGTATCAGGGATAGAACACGTAAACTGGATTTCTTGGAGGTCTTCACTTAGCGGCATTGCGCTCAGCCCACCACTCCAGGCACGCGGGCTTCGTTTTCTTGCACTTTACACCCCGCAAAAACCGTGCTATACTGAGCGCGTCGTACAGAATCGTCGCTGACAGAATTGGCGCTTCCTCAATATCTTTGGTATACTGGCAGTGGAAGGCCCTACCATGAGCAGTGAAGCAGGGCAACAGATGTGGATTGAGACGTGGGCCAGACGCATTAATGCACTGGGTCTCTCACCGGTGGCGCTATCACTCCTTGAGGTTGCCCACGCATTTGGGTTCCTGGGCAGCCAGGCACTTCTTATGGCCCAACCGCTGGTGACCGGTCTTGTGAACGACACGACGGTTGAACGAGCCATGACTCTGCTGGATAGTCCAGAACTGCTGGAACGGTTAAGGACATACTTGGAAGGAGAGGAGAGATGGGAATGCACATAGAGGCCATCCTCCTGCTGACCATCAGCGGACTGGTGCTGGTGGTGCTGCTGATCCTGCGCGGCAGGAGAGGTCCGCGCCCGACGATACGTCCGCTGCCCGCCTTCCAAGCCCTGCGGGACGAAACAGGACGTGCCGCCGAGTGCGGTGGGACAATTCACATTGCGCTTGGAAGCGGCGGGCTGAACGGGGAACATGCAGTCTCGTCGCTGGCCGGGCTCCAGATGGTAGAGGCGCTGGCCAACGACGCCATTTCCTACAGCGTCCAGCCCATCATCACCGTGGGTGACCCCACGCTGCTTCCCCTGGCCCAGGATACCCTGCGCCGAGCCTATGAGCAACATGGTCTCACAGAACGGTACGACCCTGGTCAGGTGCGCTTCGTCGCGCCATCACCGGTGGCGTATGCAGCCGGAGCCGCCAACGTAGTCACGACTGAGGGCGTGACGGTCAACGTGATGGCGGGCGCTTTCGGAGCCGAGGTCTCACTTATCGCCGATGCTGGAGCCCGGCGCGCCCTTCCGCAGTTGGCCGCTGCTGCCGCGCCCCAGGCCGTCGGCGCACTATATCCCACGACCGACTGCCTGGCCGTGGGGGAGGAACTCTACGCCGCTGGCGCTTATACGACCGGAGAGCGGCACTACCTGGTCAGCCTGGTGGCCCAAGATATCATGCGCGTGATCCTGGTGCTGGTCATCCTGGGTGCGGCTGTCCTGGCATTTGTAGGTGGTTAGAGGAGCCCGATGAGCCGTCTCGTCAAGCAGTGGATTCCCATCCTTATCGCAACAATCACGGGTCTGGTCGTGTTGGCCGGATACCTGTTCCCGATCCCGCTGTTGACTTACTACCGTGACCGCCTGGTCGAGTGGGCAGTCATCGTGACCGCCTTCGCCTTCGTCCTGGGCCTGTTCAATATTCTGCACGTTCACGGCGGGCGAGTGATCCGCTTACGCAAGGGCTGGTTCTACAGCCTGGTACTGCTGCTCGCTGCGCTGGCAGCCTGGATCCCTCCGGTCCTGTACGGACCATCAAGTACACCAACCCAACAGATGCTCAACTACGTAATCGGTCCGCTAGGGGCATCGTTGGCCGCGCTGGTGGTCTTCACACTAGCGTTGGCGGCGTTCAGATTGCTGCGCGCACGGCGTAGTGTGGGAGCCGTGTTTTTTATACTGATTGTGGCTGTGGCGCTGCTGGGCAGCACGCCCTTCGTGGGCCTGGAGTGGTTGGCCGACGCTCGGGACTGGATCATCAACGTGCCAGGGATGGCAGGAGGGCGTGGCCTGCTATTGGGAGCCGCGTTGGGCACGGTGATCACCGCGCTGCGAGTCTTCATAGGCAGCGACCGGCCTCATAGTGAATTCTGAGTAGTGGTGCAATGATTTACTGTCCAAAGTGCGGCACAGCCAATCGAAGGGGAAGTCGCTTCTGTAATGAATGTGGCGAAACGCTCCTGATGGGCACAGCGCTACGCTGCCCAATGTGCGGCACGATGAATCCCGTCGGCAACGTTTATTGTGACCAATGCAACGCTCGCCTCACCCCAATGACGGTGCCGCCCCCCGGCGAATCGGAACGCGAGCAGGCTCCAATCAAGGGGCTTTCCCTGCCTACTATCCCACTGGAGGAGGAGAGAGAGCAACAGGTTGAGGGCATAACCAAGAGAGTCGAGATGGAGGAAGAAGGAGAAAACGAGATAGCGGGGGATTGGTTGGCACAACTCCGGGCTTCGGAGGAGGAAGAAGGAGAATGGCCTGATGTTATAGCCGAATCCATCGAGCCAGTCGAGTTGCCCGATTGGCTGCATGACATGGGGCCAATTGGTATGGAAGCCAAAGCAACACCGGGCGAGGAGCAATCAGCCACCGAAGCACCTTTGGAGGAAGAAGCACCAGCGATGCCACCACCCACCCCGGCCGATATCCCCGGCTGGCTGCAGGAGATAGCACCATCGGAGGCAGCACCACCTGAGGTCGCGCCAACAGTGATCGAGCCCGCGCCGGAGGAACCGGCCCCCGATATGCCCGCGCCGGCGGAGATAGCACCGAAGCGGGGCGTGGTAGGAAAGACTGTGGCACGCCGAG
>JAUWOI010000311.1 GCA_030612185.1 Anaerolineae bacterium | reverse complement strand
GTTCTCAAAAAGGTGAGGTATAATCTCATTTCCTGGGATTTATATGACATGCACGGCAATGCTTGGGAATGGTGCCAGGACTGGTAAAGACGCCCACCTGCACGTCCGAGAGGGCCATCAGGCTGGCGAGACTGTCCACGTCCTCCGGCTCGATCTGGTCGTAGCCGATGCGTACCACGCCGTCTACTTTGCTCCCCCGCCGCCGGGACGACTCGTCGTCCAGCGTGAAGACGGAGACCTGCCCGGTGGGAAAGAGTTGCCGCAGTCCCTTGACCTCCTGCTTGGCCTCGTCCTGGCTCTTCCAGCCGTACTCGTTGTGCATGTCGAAGACCAGGTTGACAGCCACGTTCTCCTGGATCAGCCCGGCCAGCAGTGTGCGCGTGAGGAAGGTCTTGCCGGTGCCGGTCTTGCCGAAGATACCTGCTGAGCGCTCGACGAAACGGCGCAGGTCGAGCGCCACGTGGACGCCCTCCATCTCCAGCGGGTCGCCGACATAGAAGTAGCCGGGTTGCTCCTCCTGGCCGAAGATGAGCGCGACCTCCTCCTTGCTGGCGGGATAGACCGGCGTGAAGTGGGCCGGGATGGTCTTGACTGGCTTCGGCTCGCTGCTATCTCCTGAGCCCGTCGAAGGATCCAGCACCAGCATCGGCGCGACGTGGATGCGCCCGAAGACGATCGTCCCCTGGTAAACACGGGCCAGGAAGGGGTCGGAGGTATCCGGCGGGGCCTTCTCGATGAGCGGATTGACGGCGTCCAGTTGCACATCGGTGACGATAGAGAAGAAGCGCCGCCCGGTCTGCCCGCGCACGACGACGTACCGGCCCACGGCCAGCCCCTCGCTGACCGTGTTCTGGTCGAGTTTAACGTCCAGCCCCTTGGAGAGGCTCCCGCTGACGACGATGCCCAGCCTTTGGAGGGGCTGAGGCTCTGCCGGTCGGGGGCCGAAGAAGGCTTCCAGTTCTTGTTCGGGTGAGTGATCATCCATGATTGTATAATGCCTGTTCCTCCGCCACTCTCATGGGGACGATTTCTGAAGTCCACAGGTCTACCCCCTCACGCACTATGTTCTCGTAGAGGGGCTCCTGGCGAGCGCGCATCTGCGCGAAGCGCCAGACACTGACCACGTGTTCGCACAGGAGAACGCCGTGCTCCAGGCTCAGCGTGTAGGCAATCTCGCCGACCACTTCCTCCAGCACATCACTCCCATCACGGGCCACGATCAGCAGATCCACGTCCGACTCTTCGTCGAAGTCGCCGCGCACCTTGGAGCCGAAGATCCAGACGTGTGCGATGTGATTGCCGAATCGCTCCCGCAGCCGCGAGAGGAATTCGGCCAGCACGTCTTGCTCGTGAGGCGTCAGATAGCGCAGGCGAGGATGGTCATGCATTGCTTCCTCTCTCCAATGCCCCCTTCCGCTCCAGGTACTCGACGATACAGCGCGCGAAGAATCGCATGTCGTCGGGGTCGCGCTGCAAGTGCTCGTACACTTTGTCCGGGTCTACCTCGACGTACAACTCGGTCAGCACGTTGCGGAGGCCGACGATGCCGGCGAATCGCTCGGCAAAGTCGGTGGGCAGGACGCCGGCCTTGCCCAGCGCAAGGATGACCCCCGCGTAGTTGTCCGCCGGGATTGCGAAATCGGCAGTCAAGACGTGGGTGGCGATGTTGAGCACCCGCTGGATTGCCACCTCCAACTCCCGCTCGGTGGCACAGCGGGCAACCACGTCCTCGCGCCATTCCTCCAGGCCGCGGGCGCGCATCTCCTCCAGGTGGGAGACGAACTCCTCCAGTGCTCCTAGCCGTTGTTGAATGATTTCTACGTCTACCATTGTCGGAGCCTCGCTTTCGAACCGGCCGTATCGTCCTTGGGCGATGCGGCGGGCCACGTAATGCCATCGAGTGCGACGCAGCGCCCTCGTCGCCACGTACTGCTGCAGCGCGCGGGTCTCAAACGCCACCCGCCCCACGTCATCGGGGCAATAGAGCAGCCGGTGGTTAAGGTAGATGCGGTGGCACAGCAACGGCGGAATCCTGTCCAGGTCAACGACGTAGACGTCGTCGCGCTGCAGGAGTTGGCACAGGTCACTGGTCAATCGCCCCACACGGCTGAAGCGCTCGCGCCGGGGTAGATCGGGGGCGAACTGCACCGCCACGTCCACGTCGGAGAGCAGCCCGGCGTCGCCCCGCGCCTGTGAGCCGTAAAGGTAGGCCAGCACCACCTCCCGCGACTGGAGGACCTCTCGCAACGGTGCCTCGTATTGGGCCATGTCGCCCAGTGGGCCGTTCATCTGGCTCCTTCCCGCAACCGTCGCAGCAGCCCCTCCAGCCGCACCGGGTCGCCGGCCAGCAGTCGCGCCAGTTCGCGCCCCGCCTCGACCAGGAACGTCTCCCGCTCGCCCTCCGGTCGGGCGGCGGCGGCGGCCCGCAGGCTGGCTGCCAGCAGTTCGTCGGCCGGCACCTCGCGCGCTTCCAGCACCAGGCGGAAGTAATCGAAGCGGGCAGTGAAGGCCCGCACATCTTCGTCGCTGCACTGACAGAGCCAGTCGAGTGTCACCGGCGGCTGCGCAGGTAGACGGTGGCGGATGGTCTCGCCATCGTTGCAGCCCACCGCCAGCACGCTGACCTCGACGGGCACCCGGCGGTTCTTGCGGTCATCGAGCTCGACCTCCTTATTGCGCAGCTCAGCACTGATGAGTTGGCGCACAAAGGGGTCGTCCTCCACACTGACGTCGTAGATCAGGCCGTAGATGGCACTCCCCGGCGTCTGCCCTTCTGCCCGCACGAACGAGCCGAAGGCCGGGATGTCGGGCTGCATCACCGCGCAGCCGATGACGAAGCCGCGTGTGCCGGCCCGCAACACCCGCCCAACCTGCAGACTCCCATTGCTCATAGGCGATGCCTCCTCCTGCCCTGGCGGGTCAGGGTCTTGTAATACGCTTTCGGCGAGAGGGCCGACCTGATGCCAGCACGCAGCAGCGCCGTGGTCACCATTTCCTCAAATGCTTCCCGCTCCGGACCGCTGATAAAGGCCAGTTCGTCGGCGCGGGCCAGCGCGTAGGGATAGTCGCCGGCGATGCGCGCCTGGGCGACGATGGCCCCGTGGACCAATTTCAGCCGGTCGGGGTCCTCGGCCACCCAGACCGGCACTTCTATCCGCGCGACGACCGGGTCGTGCCCCTCCTCGGCCAGGTTGAGGTAGCAGAAGTGGACAGCGTGGCCGGCGGGGTGGTAGTGTTCGCTGTTGATGGATGAGGGGCTCACGAAGATAGCCGAGCGTGCGCCAGGCGGCAGAGCCTCGAAGACTGCGCGGTCGGGCAGGCGCTCCAGCGGATTGTGCTCCTGATTGGCGCGGTTCACGTCTCCGTCCAGGCTGGCCAGGTGCAGCAACCGCGTCACCTCAGTGCGGCGCGGACGGCTGACGAAAGCGGCCACGACTGCACCGGCCTGGCGGATGCGGTCCAATTGGTCAAGGTAGGCCGTCACCTTCGCGCACTGCTCCCCGACTGGCAGGCCTTCCAGCACCCACAGGATAAGGGTGCCATCCACCAACGCTATCGTAGGCCCCGGCGGTTCGACGGCGCACAAGCCGGCCAGGCGGGTGATCTCGGCCAGGTCCCGCCGCACGTCGAGCACGTTCCCGGACACGAGATGCCCGTTCTCGTACATCTGGGCCTCAGTGTAGCCCAGAGTGGGCTCGCTGTGGGCCTCAGGCGCTTCGCCGCTGCCGTGCCGGTAGACCAGGCTGCCGACGTTGATCAGGTGATAGAGTGCCGCGCCGTGCCGGTCAGGCTGGATCTGCGAGCCATCGGCAGCGATGACGGCGAACCGTTCTTGGATGGCGGGCAGGGGATGGACGGCGTCGAGGGGTTCGCCGGTCGGGATGGCGGCGCGGACGGATCGGGCGGGATGGCACAGCCGCTCACCCTGGTCGGCATACTGGGCCAGCCAGCGCCGCGCCAGTTCCACCTGGTCGGCGAACTGCCGCTCGCGGGCGGCCAACTCCTCGCCCATCGCCCTCGCCTGTCCAGTCAACCTGCTTAGTTCGAGCGTCACTCAGGCCTCCTCCCGCCCAAGACCACGTAGCATTGAAGTTTCGAGTACTGATTATACTTGAGGCGTTGGACACTGACAAGCGCGGGATTTGCGCCCCTATCATCAGCAGGGTATAATGATGTTGATGGTCATGCTCAAGAAACTAAACGTCTCCCAGATCGCCGCGAAACTGAACCAGCCGTTCTCGGTGGTCAACGTCGCTCGCGTAGGTGACATCATCGTCAGTATCTACATCTGCCAGGGAATGCTGGAGTGGCACAAGCACCTGGACAACGACGAACTGTTCTGGGTCTACGAAGGGACCATCCTGCTGGAAAGTGAGTGGGGAGAAGTGCGACTGCGGCCGGGCGAATTGGCCGTCGTGCCCAAGGGAGTAAAACACCGCTCCAGTTCAGGGTTACGCGCCGGTGTGTTGCTCTTGCGCTGCGGCTTCGTTCCCGAACGGAAAAACGGCCGCCGCCGCCTCTACGCTCTCGCCAGTGAGGCCAGGCTGAAGCGCGTCAGTCTCCCTGGTGCGGTGCGGGCGCTCACCTTGCCGTTTCAGTTCCACACCGTCGCCCGCATCGAGGACACCGTCGTGCAGGTGGCGTGGGGGGAAGGAACCTGGCCAGTCGAGATACCGGTTCCTCACGACCTGTTGCTCTTCGTGTTGGAAGGCACCGCGACCGCGCGCACGTCACAGAGCATGCTGCACCTGCATCCTGGTGATTTCACCGTCGTGCCGCAGGGGACGGTCTACCAACTCAGCACCACCAGGGGTACAATGTTAGTGCGGGTGACACGTGAAGACGTGAAGACGTAAAACGTCGCCGTGCTGTGCACCTCGATCACCGAGAATGAAGAAATCAGGGGGGGTAACGATGAATATTGAAGTAGACTTGCTTAAGCGTCTGCACTGGCTGGGCCACGCCAGCTTCCGCCTCGATGGACCGCCGACGATTTACTTCGATCCATGGAAACTGAAGGGCCGCCACCCCCAGGCCGATGTCATTCTGGTCAGCCACGAGCACCACGACCACTGCTCCCCTAAAGACGTGAAGCGGATCAGTGGGCCTGGGACGGTCATCATCGCCAGCCGTGGGGCGGCGAAGAAGTTGCACGGCGACGTGCGCGCATTGCGGCCAGGAGAGTGGACGACGGTGGGAGATGTGCAGATTGAGGCTGTGTCAGCCTATAACGTGAAAAAGCGCTTCCACCCCAGACGGGCTGAGCACATCGGGTTCATCGTGACAGTGGCCGGGGAGCGACTCTACTTCGCCGGCGACACCGACCGCATCCCGGAGATGGCCGACGTCCGCTGTGATGTGGCTTTGCTGCCGGTAGGAGGCACCTACACGATGGACGCCGAGGAAGCCGCCCAGGCCGCAGCCGACATCGGGCCGAAGGTGGCGGTGCCGATGCACTACGGAGCAGGCGTCATCGGTGCCCGCGCCGACGCCCAGCATTTCCACAGCCTTTATGATGGCGAGGTGGTCATACTGGAAGCGGAGTAAAACAGCGTGGGGCCGAGTCCTTGCGCTGAAAGAGTAGAGACCCCAGGGCGAACGCATTTATAATTCCAGACCGATTCTGCTCCCGCCGGATCGCCAGATCCGGCGGCTGAACAGACCAGATTGGGCGAGTTTGGCCTCCCTTTAGCCTGGATTTGACAATCCAGGCCGAGCAAACGGATAA
>JAUWOI010000119.1 GCA_030612185.1 Anaerolineae bacterium | reverse complement strand
TGTGTGCGGTAGGGATCAACACCATCTGGCAGATAGGCGTCTTTAGCACGAGCACTGCGTGGGCGCTTGAAACGTATCCTGCTGTCGTCAAGTTTCTCCAACATCACCCAGCCGGCTTGGGCTTCTTCTTCAAGCAGTTTGTTCAGCACCTCTGGCTTGCGAAATGCGGCCGTGCCTGATCGCACGATCTTAAACTCCCAGTCATTCCTCAAGTCGTCCTGTGTGTAACTGGCCATGTTTTCCTCCTCGGCAAGCAGCATTTGCCGACGTTTCGCAGCCGCGGCAGCAGCCACCACACCACCAGCGCTGTAAACCATCTTGTCTTACCCCCTTCATACCAACCAACTAACCAACTGACCAACTAACTGACTAACTAACCAACCCTCGTCCCCAAGGGCGGTGTAAGCGAGAGCATCTTATTCTGAGCGACTATTTGCTGCATGGGACGCCCCCGGGACGGTGGCTGGGAGCAGCGGTTGAGGTTGAAGGTTATTGCCCCCGGCCGAATTCCCTGGCTGAGCAATCGTTGACGGTAAACGAATATCGCTCCTCGACGCAGTGCCGCAGCACCTCGTAGGTCATCCTTCTGCTTCCGCAGAGGAAAAACTTCTTGATGAATAGAAAGCCTGCCTGATAACCCTCTCCCTCGAGACGATGCACGTTAGCGTCTGTCACCAGAAGTTCCTGTAGGGTCAACTGGTCTATCCCTATCCGGTCCAGTTCTCCCAGGCAGCGCATCAATCCCTCTTTCTGCTGCGGGTACGACGGCACTTCTACAACAACGTACTCGAATAACCCTCTTGCTCGCTCAAGGTTCTCCAAACTTTTCTCGCCGTAGTTCGTCGCTGCGAGGTTGAACCGAATCTCTTTGATGCCGAGGTCATGGAGGATGCCCAGGTGCTCGTCGTCGGCCAGGATGCCGTTGGTGTATACCCAGAAGTGCAAGCCGGGTTTCGCTCGTCGCATTTCAGTGACGCAGGCATCCAGTTCGGGGAGATACAGCAGGGGTTCACCTCCGGTCAGGGCGATGCCATCCAGTTCGTCCTGGCGACGGTGAAACGTTTTCAGATAGGTCTGCCGGACATACTTTTCGTCCTCGTCAGGCAGGTCTGCGTCATAGGTGTCGAGGAAACAGAAGGGGCATTTGGCGTTGCAGCGGAAGCCAAGTTGAAAGGACATGTACGTCGCGCGCGTGCATATCTCACAACCGGGGATGAGGTCGCCTGTACTTACGGATTGGTGAGAACCGTGGAAACGTAAGCCAGGGATGCTACCTTGCAGACGTTTTATC
Organism: Anaerolineae bacterium; assembly: GCA_030612185.1. Next base: position 8,668 of record JAUWOI010000119.1, on the reverse strand, counting down.
TCTTCCAGTACGTCGGATTCTTTGCGATTGAAATCCATAGGGAACTTTGTTCCAATGAACAATGAGACAATGAACAATGAACAATGAACAAAAGCGGCTCAACATTCTGAATGTCATTCACAATCCTGGGGCAATAATGACATAGCGCGGCAAAGTCGCAAGCCTGCAAGTCTGCAAGTAGCAGATCATGATTCTCGCGGACAACGCAAATGTTGTAGAGTAATTCTATAGGAAAGGTCGGCTTCAGGTCGGACATCCATAGTACTAGGCGATGAACGCACGATGAAGGCAGCGCTTCGCTCACAACTCCTGCAGGCCCTACACACTCGTCGCGATACAATCGCCGACAGTTGGCTCAAAGCCGTCACACCCACCAGTTTCGTACCCCTCAGCGCGACAGAAGTGCGCCAGCGGTTCATCGAACTGACCGAACAGGCTATCGCGCTTCTGCTCGCAGAACCGTTCGACCGGCGCCAGGCCGAGGCCATCGGCGTCTCGCTGGTACGCCTCCATTACGTCCAGCCCGAGGCATTGGGCAAGACGCAGGAGGTGCTGGCGCACCGGCTCGTCGAGGGGCTGCCTGCCGACCAGGTTGTTGTCTTACAGCCCCGCCTGGCTGCGCTGCTCAGCGGGTTGGCCGCTGGTTTCTTCCACCAGGCCCGCGAGACAATGCTGGCTGAGCAAGAGCAAATTCGCAGCGCACTAATCACCGAGCGCAAGCGGGCAGAGGAGACGCTGCAACTGCGCAACCGCGAGTTGGCACTGCTCAACCAGGTGAGCCAGACACTCAACTCGACTCTTGACCCGAACCAGGTGTTCGTCGCCATCCTGGAAGCGATGCGCGACCTGATGGGCGTGAGCGCCTGCTCAATCTGGCTGATTGACCCGGCCAGCGGCGAAATGGTCTGCCAACGGGCCGCGGGTGCCCGAAGCGAAGTGGTGCGCGGCTGGCGACTGGCGCCGGGAGAGGGGATTGCTGGCTGGGTAGCCCGCCACGGCGAGAGTGTGATCGTGCCAGACACGCGGGAAGACGAGCGTCACTGCAAGAGCGTGGGGCAGCAGATCGGACTGGAGATCCGCTCCCTCCTCAGTATCCCGCTGAAAGTCAGGCAGGATGTGATCGGCGTGCTCGAGGCGGTGGATACGGAGGCTGGTCGCTTCGATGTAACCCACCTGACGTCGCTGGAGCCATTGGCCGCATCTGCGGCGATCGCCATCGAGAATGCGCGGATGTACAAACAAGCGCAACAGGAAATAACCGAGCGCAAACGGGCGGAGGCGGCGCTGCGGGAATCAGAGCGAAAATACCGCACAACGCTTGATGCGATGGGCGACGCGATACACCTCGTTGGTCCTGACCTGCGATTTACACTGGTCAACCAAACCCACCAACAATGGGCTAAAGAATTCGGCTCAGGTACGCCGGACTACATCGGCCGTACCCTGTTTGAGGTTTTCCCCTCCCTGGCAGACGGGACGTATGACAGACTTTGCGCTGAATATCACCAGGTATTCCGCACCGGCGAAACACTTATTACCGAGGAAAGCATGCCGTTCGGAGACACAGAGTTTGTCACTGAAGTACGAAAGATACCCATCCTTGAGAAGGAGAGGGTCACACAAGTCGTCACCGTCATACGCGACATCACCGAGCGCAAGCGGGCAGAGGAGGCGCTGCGGGAAACTACCGAGTTGCTACAGAGCATCATGGATAGTGCTACCGAGGAAATCATCATAGCAACTGACCCCACGGGGACCATTCTCAGTTGGAACGAGGGCGCCAGGAGACTCTTGGGTTATGAACCTGAAGAGGTGGTGGGCAAAGAAAACATTCGGATATTCCATACCGAAGAGTATCTAGGGTCTGGAGCAATGCACCTGAATATCAAGAGCATGATAGCCACCAGGAAGCCACTGGTGGAAGAACTCACCTATGTCAGCAAGGACGGCAAGGCTTTCCCGGCCCAAGAGATTGTGACCCCACGCTTTGACGAAGATGGCGAATTCATAGGTATGCTGGGCTTGGCTCGCGACATCACCGAACGCAAGCGGGCGGAGGAGGCGCTGCGGGAGCATGCTGGGCGGTTGAAAATCCTGCACGAAATTGACAGCGCCATTCTAGCCGCACATTCGCTGGAGGAGATCGCCCAGGCAGCGCTGCTTCGCATTCGGCAATTGGTGCCCTGCCAGCGGGCCAGCGTCGTCTTGTTCGACCTGGAAGCCTCTGAGGGCACAATACTTGCCGCTCACGGATACGGTCAGGCTATGCCGGGGGAGGGAGAACGATTATCGCTGGGCGCGCGGGCGGTCGCCGAACTCCGTCAGGGGGAGGTTTATGTGCTGGATAATCTCCTGGACCTTCCCCAACCACCACCAACCATTCAGGTCCTACAGGCTGAGGGACTGCACTCCTGCGCCTGTGTGCCCCTCATTTCCCAGGGCGAACTGATCGGCTCCCTGAACCTGTGGACGGAAAACCCAGGTTCCTTGGCGCTCGAACACACAGACATCGCCTGGGAAGTGGTCGATTCACTGGCGATTGCCATCCAGCACACGCGGTTGTTCGAGTCGGTCAGACAGCAGGGACAACATCTGCGTACCCTGACGGCGCGGCTGGCAGAGACTGAAGAGACCGAGCGACGGCAGATGGCACGGGAGTTGCACGACCAGGTTGGACAAAACCTGACCGCACTGAGCATCAACCTGAATCTGGTGCAGGCGCACATGCTTGAAGAGGCACCGGTGCTGGCGCGTTCCCACCTGGACGATTCGTTGGCACTGGTAGAGGAAACAATAGAGCGTACTCGCGACGTGATGGCCAACCTGCGGCCGCCGATGCTCGACGACTACGGGTTGGTGGCCACGCTGCACTGGTACAGTGAGCGATTCGACTCGTGGGAGGGGATCTCCGTCACGGTGCATGGTGAGGAACCGGTCCCCCGGCTGGCCGCGCCGGCTGAGAACGCCCTGTTCCGCATCGCCCAGGAGGCGTTGACCAACGTGTGCAAACACGCACAAGCGACTCAGGTGACTGTGACAGTGACAGCGGACGACGAAGCCGTGTCTCTGGTCATCGCCGATGACGGAGTCGGGTTCGACCCCGCGCAACTGACCACGCTGGACGGACGCCGGGGCTGGGGGCTGGCCATTATGTCCGAGCGGGCCGAGGCAGCAGGTGGTCACTATCGTATCGAGTCCCGACCCCAACATGGCACGCGGGTCATCGTGGAGGTAGCACGATGACCATCACCGTCTTCCTGGCCGATGACCACGCTGTTGTCCGCGACGGGCTGCGGCTTCTGCTGGAGGGACAAGGCGACATCAAAGTGATCGGAGACGCAGCCAACGGGCGCGAGGCGGTGCAGCAGGTAGAACAACTCCACCCTGATGTGGTGGTCATGGACATCGCCATGCCCGAACTGAACGGCATTGAGGCAACACGGCAGATTTGCGAAGCCTGCCCGTCGGCCCAGGTCGTCGTCCTCTCAATGCACTACACAAACGAGCACATCTTCCGGGCGTTGCAGGCCGGGGCACGCGGCTACCTGTTGAAAGAATCGGCCGGCATTGAGGTGATTGACGCCGTCCGCACCGTCCACGCCGGCCATCGTTACCTGAGCCAGAAAATTTCGAATAAGGTGATTGACAACTACGTGCGCCAGCGCGAAGCCGCCGAAACGACGGGCCCACTGGCGCGCCTCAGCCCGCGTGAGCGGCAAATCCTCCAACTCGTCGTCGAGGGAGAGTCGAGCACAGAGATTGCCAGCGCCCTCTCTCTCTCCCGCAAGACGGTCGAGACCTACCGCAGCCGCCTGATGCGGAAGTTAGGCATCAGCGATCTCCCCAGTCTCGTCAAGTTCGCCATCCGGCAAGGACTGACCTCACTGGAATAACCAAATCCTCGCCCGACCGTCACCGTCGCCCATTGTCCAACTTTCCCTACACCAAGTGTCAAACTCTCCCTACAGACAAACAGCACGGTTTCTGGTAAGATAGTGCATTATGGACCAATCACTACAAGAAATTCAACGAGAAATTCAGGCAATAATCAACCAGTTTTACGATAGCATTTCCTTCAGAAAAGACGAAAAACCCGAGTTGGAGAAACTGAAGAGTCTATTCATTCCAGACGGAAAACTGATCAATAACAACCCTGACGAGCCAGTGGTGATGACCGTTGACCAGTTCACTGAAATGCTCGAAGCACAAATCTCACGAGGGACTCTGAAAACGTTCTACAAACACGAAATCTCGCACAAAACAGAGGTCTTTGGCAAGATAGCACAAAGGTTCAGCACCTACAAAGCCATACTTGACCACTCTGACGCCAAGCCTCTTGCAACGGGGGTCAGCAGTATTCAACTAGTCAAGGTGCAAGGGCACTGGTTAATCACTTCAATGACGTGGAACGATCAAAGCGATAGTTTGAAGATACCACCACAGTATCTATGGAAATCCTTTCCTATTCCGTGATGTAGACCAGAGACACCTTCTCAATAACCCGAAGTAACGTAGGTCGGAATGGCATTCCGACTTACTCTCGCCCTCACTTTTTGAGAGGATACGGCCAGAGATTCTTGCGGCTTCGGTAGAACTGCGGGCACTATCCAACTTTCCCCACACCAAGTGTCAAACTCTCCCCACACCAAGTGTCAAACTCTCCCCACACCAAGTGTCAAACTCTCCCTACAGACAAACAGCACGGTTTCTGGTATAATTGTTATGTTGTAAAGAATTAGCCCCGCGTGGCGGCACCACCGGGGCTAGCGGCACCGGGTGACGGAGCACTCGGTGCGATTGTATTATACCACAATCCACAGATATTGTCATCTCCCCGAATTGCCTCACGAAAAACGGTGACGGAATGGACCACATTTTCCCATAAGACAAACGATTGGCTTTCGGTCACCTTTTTAGTGGGGATTGCTTTGTCGCTGGCGCTCCTCGCAATGACAAGTTGACTGTTTCTTGCATAATGAGTGGCGCATTCGCACCACGCGTAGCTCAGAATGACAGATTGGGGCGAGATTTGAATGTATATACGATTGCCCTGTTTAGTGAGGCAATTCGTGCGCTTGACACGTGAGAACTTATCTTGTATAATTTCCCACTGGATCGTAGTACGCCAGGTTCTTAGGAACCGCAGGGCGTAAGGCCACCCGAAGGGCGACGTAGCTCAATGGCAGAGCAGGGGACTCATAAGCCCTTGGTTGGCAGTTCAAATCTGCCCGTCGCCATGTCGTAATCCCTGCACATCCGAGCGATAAAGTACAGAAAAAGGCACAGAACACTAGAGACAGCCAGAAACCGTCGGTGATGTGAACACCGGCGGTTTCATTCTATCAGTGATCCTTACTCAACAACGGTCCACGATTCCGGGTTGTTATACGCACTGGTCGCAACGACCACCAACGCAGGTTCCCACTAGCCAGAGGTTTGTGGTATAATTCGTGCTGATGTCCGACTTCGTCCACCTCCACGTACACAGCGAATACTCGCTCCTCGACGGCCTCAGCAGTTGCCGGGAACTGGCCGAGCGCGCCGTCGAACTGGGCATGCCGGCCCTGGCCCTCACCGACCACGGCACGATGTACGGCGCAGTCCAGTTCTACAAGGCATGCCATGCAGCCAGCATCAAGCCCATCATCGGGATGGAGACTTATGTGGCACCCCGAGGCCGCCAGGACCGGGACGCGCGTCTCGACCGTAAGTCCTATCACCTCGTCCTGCTGGCCCAGAACGACACCGGCTACCACAACCTGATGCGTCTGGCGACCATCGCTCAACTGGAGGGCTTCTACTACAAGCCGCGCGTTGACAAAGAGGTACTGGCCGAGTATGCCGATGGGCTTATTGTCCTCTCTGGCTGCGGCACCTCCGAAGTCTCCCGCCTGATCAGGGATGGGCAACTCGATCAGGCACGCAGCGCCATCGCCTGGTACCACGACGTCTTCCCAAGCCGGTACTATCTGGAACTCCAGGAACACAACATCCCCGAACTGACAGAGGTCAACCGCCAACTGCTCGCCCTTGCCCGCGAGTTCAACCTGCCATTGGTCGCCACCAACGACGTGCACTATACCCGCCGTGAAGAGGCCAGCATCCACGACGTGCTGCTGTGCATCCAGACTGGCAAGACAGCCAACGAGCCGAACCGTATGCACATGGACGGCGACAGTTTTTACCTCAAAAGCGCCGAGGAGATGGCTGCACTGTTCCCTGAAGTGCCGGAGGCATTAACCAACACGCTGCACATCGCAGAGATGTGCGAACTGGAACTGGAGTTCGGCCACTACCACCTGCCCCTCTTTCAGGTGCCGGAAGGATACGACGCGCAGTCCTATCTGCGTCACCTGTGCGAGGAGGGATTACAGCAGCGGTACGCAGTCACCACCCCCCACATCCGCGACCGGCTCGACTACGAACTGGACATCATCCATCAGATGGGCTTCGACACCTACTTCCTCATCGTCTGGGATTTGTGCCGCTTCGCCAGGGAGCAAAACATCTGGTGGAACGTGCGGGGGTCGGGGGCCAGTTCAATCGTCGCCTACAGCCTGAGCATCACCAACCTAGAGCCGCTGCAACACGGGCTGATCTTCGAGCGCTTCCTCAACCTTGGCCGCGTGACCATGCCCGACATTGACCTGGACTACCCCGACGATCAGCGAGATCAACTGATCCGCTATACCATCGAAAAGTACGGACAGGAGCAGGTGGCCCAGATCATCACCTTCGGCACAATGGGGGCCAAGGCTGCCATCCGCGACGTAGGACGGGCGCTCGACTACCCCCTGCCCGACGTAGACCGTATTGCCCGCCTGGTACCAGCCGGCCCCAAGGTCAAACTGGACCAGGCACTACAAGAAGTCTCTGAACTGCGGGAGGAATACGAGACGCAGGAATACATCCAGCGGCTGATAAACACCGCGCAGGGCGTGGAGGGCAACATACGCCACGCCAGCACCCACGCCGCCGGTGTCATCGTCTCCGACGTTCCGCTAGTCGAGTACACACCCATGAATCGGCCCACGCGCGGCGGCGAAGGCGACGAAATCGGTGTCGTCACCCAGTACGCAATGGAGGAACTGGAGGAACTGGGGCTACTCAAGATTGACTTCCTGGGCCTCTCCACACTGACCGTTATGCGCCGCGCCTGTGAACTGATTCGCCAGCGGCACGGCGCGCACCTGAACCTGGACAACATCCCCACCGACGACCCGATTATCTACGACCTGCTCTCGCGAGGGGACGTGATGGGTGTATTCCAGGTCGAAGGGCAGGGCATGCGGCGGGTGCTGATGAAGATGCAACCTACAGAGTTCGATCACATCATCGCCACTATCAGCCTCTTCCGCCCCGGCCCGATGGAGTATATTGACGACTACATTGACCGCATGCACGGCCGCAAACCAGTCGAGTACCACCACCCCAGCCTGGAGCCGATCCTGCAAGAAACTTACGGCATCATTGTCTACCAGGAACAGATCATCCGCATCCTGGCAGACATTGCCGGCTACACACCGGGCGACGCTGACCTGGTCAGAAAAGCAGTTGGGAAGAAAAAGAAAGCCGAACTACTTAAGCATAGCACCTCCTTTGTCAAGGGAGCAGTAGAGCACGGTGGGCTGCCCCACGAGACAGCCGAGGCGATATTCAGCGACATCGAGTACTTCGCCCGGTACGGATTCAACAAGGCGCATGCGGCTGACTATGCTGTCCTCACCTGCCAGACCGCCTACCTCAAGGCCAAGTACCCGGTCGAATATATGACCGCGCTGCTGAGCGTGGAGCGAAACAACACCGAGAAGATCGGCCTCCTCATTGCCGAGTGCCGTCGTCTGGGGATCGAGGTGCTCCCCCCTGACGTCAACTGCTCAGGCCTGGATTTCACCATCGAGACCCCCCCCGGCCCCCCCGAAGCGGGGGGGAGTCCAGCGATCCGCTTCGGGCTGGGCGCGGTCAAGAACGTCGGCGAAGGACCGGTTGAGACGATCATGGCCGCTCGTCACGCAGGAGGCCCTTTCCGTGCCCTGGACGATTTCTGCCGCCGCGTGGATCTGCGGCAGGTCAACCGGCGGGCGCTGGAAAGCCTGATCAAAGTAGGGGCATTGCGGCCCTTCAGCACACGCTCGCAGTTGCTACCCATCAGCGAACGTATCATTGGGCTGAGCGCCAGCCTGCACCGCGCCCGGGACGTGGGACAGATGAGTCTGTTCAGCGAAGCCACCGGCGTGCGCCTGGCGGCCGAAGAGACGCTGCTGCCCCCACTCTCCAAGACACAAGAAGTCCCCCAGAAGGAGATCCTGACCTGGGAAAAGGATTTGGTCGGCGTCTACATCTCCGAGCACCCGCTGGCACAGGCTCTAGTCAGGTTGCGAGACGTCGTGACCGCCTACGCCGGGGCATTGAGCGCGGAGATGAACGGACAACAGGTAGTCGTCGTCGGGACAGTGCAGCGGGTGCGCCGCCACACGACGAAAAAGGGAAATGAAATGGCCTTCGCGGCCCTGGAAGACCTGCAGGGCACCTGCGACGTCGTTGTCTTCCCCCGGGGGTGGACCAAGACCAAACACCTATGGCAGCCAGACCAAGTTCTCGTAGGGGGCGGCAAGGTGGACGCCGGACGACGGGATGAACCGAGCCTGCTGTGCAACTGGGTCAAGAC